>NZ_JBOEFX010000018.1:171589-211408 GCF_050633125.1 Lewinella sp. | reverse complement strand
TTCATGCAGTTACACCAGAAAAAGAGCGATCTCTATTCCCTCTAACCAATACCCCAAACGCCTCTTCCAAATCTTTGCCAAAAGCGAAAATACCCTCTTCATGTCCTTCCATAACAAAGAGTCTTCGTGTGGGTAGATCAGTGGTTTCAAGAAGATGAGCAATACCAGCCACCATTTCAGGAGACCCGTAAGGCGCATCAGCAGGGGTGGTAGGTACTTTATGCAAAAGGTGTTGCCATAATCCCAAATGGTGAATATGGATAACACCATTCACCCAAGGGAGCTGCTCGTAGATCACTGCGTGGCTCATACTTTCTGATGAAGCAAGTACGGGCCCGCTGCACCATAGCTTGTTTTCTGCAGCTGTCACTGCAGTCACTTTAGCCACTTGTTCAGGCCCCAGGATCGAGATGCTCCCCGTAGCAGAACCACTGATAAAAAATGCTTTCCCACCATCAATACGTTCCGAAATATTACCAAAACCTATTCCATCAGGGTACACGCCAATCCATTCTCGGTCATAGCACTTTTGGCGGTACTTCAACAAGTCATGAAATCCACTTACAGAAAAGGCTTGTGTTTTTGTCCAAATCGGCTGAAATTTTATATACCCTTCATCCATTATTCTTATTTTAGCCATATAATTAATAAATCTAAGGCCCTTTTGAAATAAATGAGCAGAAAATTTCATTTCAGAAGAGACCTTAGATTACGCAAAAAAAAGTTAAGCCTCAGTTAGCTTCGCTGATTCTGCGAGGTCTCTGAGTTCTCCAAATAGCCAACACGCTTTAAATAAACCACTTAGCCGTCTATTTGAAAAACGAAGCCTCAACTTATTTTTGTGTTGTCTCTTATTCTTTCTTAACACAAGGAGTATCTCATTTACATACTTTTCGCCGACCTGCTCCTTTTTATTTGTCAAGCAATTAAACCAACATGTTGAAAAAAACCTTATTAGCTCTTAGCTTAAGTCTCTTTTTTGTTCAGGCTTACGCACAGCCTTTAGCATTACAAATAGAACAACTCAAAACACAAGTAAAGAAGGCAGCAGAAAACGATGGAAGATCTAAAGCGCTAGGCTTAGCGTTATTAGGGTACGACTTCCTTGCCGCTGATAATGCTGACCTCCAGCGTCTCCTTTATGAAACTTATTACTCGACCTCTGAGTACGATATGTATGAAGGCGACTACACCGAAAACACCTTTAATGATGCAGAATGGTCGCCCAATGGCAATCAAATAGTAGCAGCTATGGCCGGTGGAAATATCCGCTTGTATGAGGCTAGTTCGACAGGGAAATTTGAAGAATTCCCTGTAGTTTTTGGAGGAGATGTTCTTGCCCTTAACTGGTCCCCCGATGGGAAAAATATTGCCTTTGGTACAACTGACGGTATTTTAGGAATTTTCAACATCAGCACCCGGGAAATAACCCAACAATGGCAGCACGATGATTATCTCCGCGCCGTTGCCTGGTCGCCTGACGGAAGCAAATTGGCCGCTGGAGGTGATGAAAACATCATCTTTATTTACGATGTAAACTCTACGGAACAGTTACGAAGTTTTTCTTCGCATACTGACTGGATTAGAAATATCTCTTGGTCCGCTGATGGAAAAATGGTCGCAGCTGCTAGTGATGATACAACGGTTACGGTTTGGTCTGTCACGGAAGGAAACCTTATTAAAACACATCGCTCTCATGATGATTATTGCCGTGATGCTGCTTTTGCCCCATCGGGCAATGCACTGGTGAGTTGCTCAGATGACCTGAACATCTATCTTTACGACCCAGCCACTGACAACATTCCAGATCGTAGTTTCACAGGCCACGAAAACTGGGTAATGGGCCTTGATTGGTCACCTAATGGAAAGATGTTGGCTACCGCTGATAATAGCGGTACTATCATCATTCATACTATTCGTAGTGGGGATCAGATGTTTTTCAACTCTGTTGAGCCAGAGACCTCATGGGCCGATGTCGACTATGCCCCTAAAGGAGATCGTTTTTTGGCGATCAGTGCCTACGAGTTAGCTATTTATGAATTAGGAACATCAGCACCTATTGCCCGCCTTATGCCAGATGGCAATATGGGGCAGTCTTCTGACGGCATCAACAATCCGCTGGAAACTTTATTGGCCAGCTTGCTACCTACCGCTTTCCAGTTGCACTCATCACCCTCTGGTGATTACCTCGGGATTATTGATGCGGAATATAACTTACAAGTTGTTGACATGGAGGCTGGCAACTCCGTATTCACTATCAACGAACACAGCGATTGGATTCGCAATATCGCCTGGTCCGCTGACGGCAACCTCATCGCTACTGCATCTGATGATCAAATGGTAGGTATCTGGGATGCACACACTGGTGAAATGCAACACTTCCTGAGCGGCCATACGGACTGGGTACGTGATGTTGACTTTTCGCCGGATGGCAAAGTGCTTGTATCTGCTGGCGATGATGGCTTACTGCGTTTTTGGGATACAGCTACTGGCGATGAACTGGGTACAACCGAAAATATAGGCTCTTATTTACTTGCCGTAAAATGGTCACCCGACCAACGCTATCTTGCTGCCCAAAGTTCTGAAGAATACCTTTTCCTCTGGGATGCCAACAACAATGAACTCCTTTTCACTAGTGGTGAGCCAACCCTGCCAGGTTCTATGAATTGGACTGGTGACCAACAACTCCAGGTACAGAACAGAGATGGTAGTCTCATGCAGTGGGCACCTACCACCGGGCTAGCGTCCATCGACAACGTTTCGGGCTTGGAAGCAAATAACAATAGTGGTACAACAGCAAAAGTAAAAGGTGCCTACATTACGCTTTCTGGTAAATCCAGTGGGCTTCTGCAAGGGCACGAAGCCCAAGTTGTCAGCCTGGAATGGTCACCTGACCAACAATATCTTATTTCTCAAGGTGCCGATGGCAATATGGGTATCTGGGATGTTAGCAAGCAGCAACTAATCGCCTTATTGCCCATTACGGATGGTTCTCCCAAATCGCTGGTATGGTCTACCGAAGGAAACGGATTCTATCTGCCTGGTGCTCCTGGCAAGGTACTTCTTCCTCCTTCTGAGCTACGTAAAAACATTGCCACAGAACAATACGAGAACCTCTTTTCAGAGAACGATGTGCTGCGTTACCAGCTGGAAAAGATTTTCCTTAATGATGCGGCTACCGCTACAAAACTTAAAGCAGGTGGTGATTCTGGAATACTGACGGCCATTGCCAATTACTATGAAACCCGGGCAGCGGCTCAGGTGGATACAGCAGCCAAAGCTGCCGACGAAAAAATGGCCAAAGCTTTTTCTGCGGCGGCGGGAGAGTAATTAATGTGAGGTTTGCCTCACGGTACTAGGTCTAGGGACTTTGTTAACCTCAACACGAGGTAGCCCGTCTCTTTCTACGAGCTTTCCCTGAAAGTTCCCTTAATATTTTCAATCAATGGTCTCCCCAATTTTGCAAATCGTAAAGTTGGGGAGATTCATTTTAATATACTTGTAATGATTCGATCCGCTACTTTATCCGACCTCTCTGCATTGGCCAATCTTTTTGACCAATACCGTGTCTTCTATCGCAAAGATTCCGATATACCTGCTGCTGAACAGTTTTTGAAGGATAGGCTTACTTTGGGGGATTCCGTTATTTATGTGGCCGAAATAGCAGGAGAACTGGTGGGGTTCACTCAGCTTTATCCTATTTTTTCTTCTACCCGCATGCGCCGCCTGTGGTTGCTCAATGATCTTTTTGTGCACCCGGCACAGCGCGGCCAGGGTCTTTCTCTCCAGTTGCTTGATCAAACTAAGAAACATTGCCGCGAAACCAGGGCTTGTGGCGTGATGTTAGAAACAGAAAAGAGCAATACCATTGGTAATCGCCTCTACCCACGGGCTGGCTTTCAGCAGAATGAAGGGAGTAATTTTTATGAGTGGACGAATAATGAGTAGAAAATTACTCGACAAACAAGCTCTTAGTCTATTTGAATGAAGGCATTTTCTAATGCTCCTTTAAAATCTTTCGGCTTATCAACATGTAACCCCAGTACTTTAAAATGCTTCCTCATCCCATAGAAACCAGCTAATTCACATTCTCTATTCAAGTGAAAATCACATTATGGCTTTCCATTTGCGCCAATGAGCAACAGTTGAAGAGGAATACCGGGCTATGTAATTGCCTCTTGTAGAGCGTCAAGGGACTTTCTAAACGACGTTTAATATTCGTAGCCCCTATAGATTACTCCGTCCCCTGCTAGCCACTGACTATAAGGTAAATAACTATCATCTTCTTTAAAAAGATACTTAAACCAACCTTGATCAGTAAAATAATTATTGACTTCTTCTTCTCCTAAACTACTTATCTCGAAATCAGCTGTGGATATATCAGCTGGAACGACCAGTGATAAGCAATCCCTTATTTCTGGCAGCTTATAATGTTCCCCGATACGACCTTCTATGCTCCATAGAATTTCAATTGCTCTTGATTGCTGCGAGTCTACCCCTGAATAAATCCATTTGGATTTAAAGAAAGTATTTTGGTCAGTACTCTCAACTTGAAAATCCATTAAGTTGTTACCTTGAAAGTTTACATCAATTGGTGCGGTCAAAAAACTTGCTGGAATCTCACTTCCTGATCTTAATAATTGGTGAATCTCATTTCCTCTTCTTAGTCGGATGGAAGAATAATAGTTATTAAAACCATAATCCATGAGAAGGTACTCATTATCAGCAATTCCTGTATCTGCCCCATAGTGTTTTATTGTCCATGATTCCCCCAGCCACCAAGTATTAAACCCTTCCGTATCTCTACCTGCGATTACTGCCGCCACATCGACATCAGGTTCTACTTCAATTGATTCTAAGCTCATTGGGATAAATTCATTGATATTCAAATCAATGTCCGTAGCTTCTCCTTCTTCATACTGAAGGACGAAACCTTTCCAAATATTTGAATTTTCCTCCTTCACCTGAAGGATGATCTTTTCTGACGGATAACTTGTGTATAGGAATATATTTTGCAAAAATTCCTGAGATGGATTTACCGTGCGATAAGGAGACGGGTGCCCGGGTTGAATAATGTTTAGATATTTTATTGCTGATGTTCCGGTCGTAATCGATATGGCTAACGCCTGAGGTGTAACATTAACTACTGGCTCGGGCTCCACTGAAAATTTCCAATTTTCACTATTGCCGACTTCTATATCTAAAAAGGAATTTATTAGTAGACGATCAGTATTCTGGTCAGATGAATTTGATTGCAACCAAAACAGGTTAAAAACTTCCCCATCACTCCCCAAGAATTCATATTCAACAATTTCGTCTTGTTCTATTTTTTTGATGAAAATGATTTCGCCATTACTTCTGGACAGCAATAAAGCTTCTTGATGGTTTTCGTCACTAATTGATGTGCGATTTGCAATCTCCAAAGTCAAATTCTTTACTATTGAAGGCTGTATTAAAGCTTCATCATCTTCGCAGCATCCAGAAGCAATTAATAGGGTGATAACAAACAATAATCCTAAAATGCTAATCTTGGTGTTCATTATTCAGAGATTTTATAAGCGTTAAAAAGCGCTCCTCAAATTAATAAAAAATAATAACTCGCTGATGAATTATGCTATCCTGATAAATCCCCAGACTTACTCAATAACCGTGAATAATCTTACTACAGATTAAACTTTTCATTTATGAAAAAACAAGAAATAAGCAAGCTCAATAAGCTGGCAATTCGTACACCAAAAACTCTAACCGTTTATCCGTCGAGAGAAGTTCTTCATGCCTAAATCCTCCAGTAATCTCACTCGTATAGTAAAATTCAATCCGCTGTCCATCTATGCCTTTCCTAAGTACTTTACGGAGAACTCTGGCAGAACGACGTGTGTAGCGAAGCGGAGTATGTGAGTGCTAGCAAAGGGGGCCAGTTCCTTTCTCACCTTTTCCTTAAGATAGCGGCTTTTCAGTCCTCTTGCATCTGCAGCGCAACCAAGCACAGCGAGCAGCTCTATCGACAAGTCACGTTGCATAATTGGTACTCCTTTTATATATGACCTATTCCCTTATTCGTGCAGGCCAAGCTTACCTTCTAAGGTCCAATTTTCACCATCAGATGATCTATAGTATTGAACGTTTTTTGGAATACAATAATATCCAATATCAGTCCTGACTTGCGCATCCTTAAAAAAGCCAGGATTTGCAGTAGATTCTATAAAGGAACCAATATCTCTCTTAGGGAATGATGACTTAGAAAGAAAGGCCAAATTGGGAACTTGAGTTAGATCTGAATCATCTGGATATGTGATTTCGTACTTCCTAAAAACATGTGTGAATTCCTGAGGATCAAGTTGTTCACTCGATAAATACTCTACCACTCTATTTTTATTATCAAAAGTGAATGAGGCTAATTCCAAATAAAATCCGTCTTCGTAGGGAACTCTTTTCTCAATATTAAAGGTGCTGTTTGGCTGATTAGTAATAATACACTTTGCACCACTTTCCGCAGTCCTATGGACTTCGTAGGGCAAAGTATCATTATCGTGATAGAAGTATCTTATAGCATCACTATCCTTAGTTTCGAATCCTTTCCCGTAGCGAAGACTGACAGTCTTGACAATCGCCGTTTCCTTCCTGCCTAAATCATCATAATTATAACTAATTATTGTTTCTCTTCGGTATTTGGAAACAGGTTCAAAGTCTTTGAAATGTAGCTCTTTTAGCAACTCTCCCGAATAAGTGTACTCTTCAGTAGAAAACAACTCAAAAGTGTCATAATTCATTTTGTAAGTTTCAATCTCATGTACTTTCCCATTCTCATTGAAACTTATCAAAATCTGTTCCTTCATAATTCCATTAAACCAATATGTTACTCGCTTGGTGCCCACCGAGTCATAAATGACTTCTTTGCGCCGATCTCCTTTTAAGTCCTCACAGACAAATGAGCTGTTTTCTGGAGAGTGGATAACCCTAAATTTGACAATTGTATCATCTCTAACGTCCTGAGTCATTGGAACATTGGTAACGTAACTAAAGGTGTCAATTCTTTCTTCAATTATGATATTAGGTGCATCCAATTGTTCTTGAGCAATCGTGTTTGTTTTCCTACTAACCTGACAAGCTACTAGCGTCACTAAAAGTAGTAGTGAAATAAATTTAAAGGGGTTCATTTCGCGATCTTTATTGTATTAAATTAACTGAACTACCTATATCAGTGAACTACCAAATACTCCGATCCAGGCCTGCCTTGACTAACGATCACTTCTTGGAAAGGCTCATCCGCAAAGCATTTTTTAGAAAGTGATATTTCGAGCACATTTGGGTTATCTGACTAGGAGCGCAGATCAAACACACTCAAAAAAGTAAAATATCCCATAAAACACACTTATTTGATTACATAAAAATGATATAATATTCGCTTTTGGGATGATACCCATACTTAAATCATGCTGTACTCTAAAGATGTTTACTATCAAATGAACGATAGTGAGAATAATAGCTTTGCGATTGTGCAGATATACATAAGGCCATGTTTAATGATAGTATCAATAGAGTCGCTGTTGGGAATTTATTAGCTGGCATTTTATTTTTAAATTCCGAATCTGACATTTTTTTTTGTTTTAAAAACCTCATTGTCAAATATTTACGCTTTAAACAAAACTAAAAATTAATTATCCGGCCGCTACTTAGTTTATCACTTGCTTTGTCATCAGCGAAGGCCAGCGGAAGTTCGGTTCACCAATGACGTACCAACTATAAAATAAATTTTCATCTACAAAGCTCCCTGAATACACTACTTTAACCAGCCGTAGCCAATGGTTAGGTGAGCGAATACTCCGTTATAAGCTTCCGTTCCATCATAAAAGGTAGCCGTTTCAGAACGCCTAGCTGACAACAACAAAGGTTCTGAAAAAACAAGCGACCGCAATCCTAAATCAAGATTAATACTAACTGTGTGTTTATCGTTTATTATCCTCCGTTTTCCCACAGAAACGGCTACTGCAAGAAATTCTTCTTGAAGGTAGCCTTCTACCAATTTGTATGCTGCCCGTTCCACTCCCGTAAATCGTTCACCTAAGGTTAAGTTACGAACAGGTCGTGCCATGGTTTGACCATAAATGAGTTTATAACCTATAAAACTTCCAATCGGTGCTAGTGCAGGTGTGCCATGGTTCCGTATCCGATAATACCCCAACTGTATTGTTTTGGTTTCTATTAAATAGCGTAGTGCTGGTTGCCCTGGAAATGATTCTAATATTTCCGCATCTTCAAGTAGAAAACGATAATCGGCTTGCATCGACAGAAAATTATGTCGACCAATCACCCAGTTGGCTGATACCCGTGGCAATGGTTGAAGTATCCGAAATAGACCGTCATTAGCATCTTGGTTTCCACCACTTATCAAAGATGAAAAGTTCACCCCTAGCTCTGCTTCAAAGAACCAGCGCTTGCCTAGATAACCTGGCACTTGAGCATTCATCTGGATACTCATTAAGCAGACTAGCACAATCATTGGCAAGATAGAATATCGCATTATTTATTGTTTTTTGAGAGTTTAGCAAAAGCATCATATAGCTGCGACTTCAAAAAACTATCATCTAGATAATAGTTGAAGTAATCCGCATTCAAAAGTTGTTTTTCGCCTGTTTCTACATTAATGATAATAACAAAAAACAAAGAGGATGCCTTTCCGAAAAAGCGGCTAATTAGTCCAGGGTTTCGGGATTGTGCTGATACAGCGCCTACTGTCATCAAATAAGGAGTTCCATAATTTTCAACAAACCTGGCTATACTTGCATCGTCATAACTATGCATTGGAAACTCATCTGCTGAAAACTGACTTGACATCCACTTTTCAGCAGCAATTATATCATTGAATACACTTGCGTTCTCGGCTTTCAGGTCATAGACATCCAACACCTGGGCACCTATGCCATGTAATCCTGCGGTATAGCTAATAATACCATTAAGTGCCTGGCGACGACTATAGCCTTCTTCAAAATTAAGTTCTGCATCTTTCCTTGTACCGTCGAGGTGAATGAAGACGGGGTTGATAACCACCACGTTTTTGAGGTCATCCCACGAAAAGGTCTTTTTTTGATTTCTTCGGAAAATTCCCCTTTCAGGTTGATTCTTGTTTTTTCGATCTTGCCCTAACTTAATCCCATTGCTCGCTAGCTCTCGAAAACTTGCCATTTGAAGTATGCTAGAGAAGACGAATGTCGACCAGTGCTGAGTACTATCTTGCCGCTGTTGACGGATGCGGTCAAGCTTAGAGGTTTTATTCAAGCTAACCGTATCAGTCACTTCGGTACTATTCTCCCTTGGTGTGTTAACAATCGAAAAAGTAGCCAAGGAATTCACATCATGAAAAAGGTATAGTTCTGAAAACAAATCTAAAATAATGTCTTGCAGGTTTATGTTGTCGGGGGTCTTTTTATACAACTCATAATTATAGGCAATGGCAATTAAGTTGAGTTCTCGATTTGTAAGCGTATCAATGAGGTGATGTAAAGCCTGCGATTGCCCCTCAATACTTTCTACCGATAGGCTATTGAGTTCATATTTTGCATTATTATTCCTGAATTTGCACAACCCGTATAAAGCCTTTCCTGTAATTTCCTTGGTAAAATCGCTTTCACCATACGTCTCATCCAGTAAAAAGCTGATATAGATAGCCTCTTTTAGATTCTGATCCTCAAGATGAACACGAGCTAAAGCCACCCGACTTTGTTGCTGTATTTTTCGAAACTCTTCTTCCGAAACCAAAAATTGTTTTTTATCACTCGATGGTAATCCTACAAGTCGGCTTTTCATCTGCTCGATGCGTTGTGATAATGCTGGATGAGTACTCTTTTGTTCATCTTCTTCCGCTGGATTGATTTCCTGAACTTGGAGCAAGCGGTAGCTATCAGGAATATTTATACTTCCAATTCGTAAAAAATCTAACTTAAAAGGAATTTCGTCAAAAGGCAGATAGGCATATCGAAGCACTTCAAAAACTCGATTCAACTCTTCATGCACATAATTGGTATTTAAGAAAAGAGATAGCCCTTTGTCATCTGCTTCAATTTCTTGTTCACGAGAGTAGCGTTTTTTTTCAAAATTGGCTAACTCAAATTGCTCTTCATTTAGTTTTCCACGCCTGAGGAATTGATCATCAATGCGTTTTTTCTCCATAAAGCCATCAACGGCATGCTCTTCATCAATATGAATAAGTTCATGAGCAAGGATTAGTGCCAACTGTGTTTCATTTTCAAGTTGCGCTAGCAAACCTATTGTTACAAAAATAACACCTTGATCTACCGCAAACGCATTCACATCTGAACTACGAACAACATAAACCCGAGCATCCTGTCGGGGGAAATCAGGGTTAGCTTGAAGAATTTCTTGAAGTACTTTGGTTAAGTAAGCTCCTATAGGGTCATTATAAACGACGTAACCACTTCGTAAATATTCATCAAAAAAATAGGTGCTCTCACTATAAAATTTAGCTTTCTCCTGATCGGCTTCATTTGCTAAATCCAGCCTTTTTTCTTCAATGATTTGTTTGTATTTTTCATTAGGAGGCTGTACAAATACCTCTGGCAATGTAGAGCTATTCAAAAGTCGATCTGTCTCTAGAGGTTGTGTGTGCGCTGAAAAGTAGAAGATAGAGCAAATAAAAACTACAAGCGCGTTTGTTAGACCATTCATGTAAGCGAGCACATTTATTCAAAATTTCCCCTAATTTATTAAAAAATACTAACTTTGTTACCATCACTTTCTTTTGTATTGAAAGTTGAATTTATACAAAACGAATTCTCTGACATGTTGCGCTCTATACTCATTGTAGTTATTATTTCTACTCTAAAAAGTCTGTTTTCCCAGCCTTTTGTAGAGGTTAGCATCTCGGTAGGTATTATAGGACAGCATTCTTACCAAATTGAGAACGACCCTATGCATTATCGGGTTTGTGCACCAAATGCGATGGCCGATATTGACCTTGATGGTGACTTCGACCTGTATTTGGATAATGGTGATGCCCAAGTCAATCAATTGTTCCTTAACCAAGGCGATGGAACTTTCATTGATATCGCCCAGCAAGCAGGAGTTGCACTTGCCAATTTCCCGGCAAGCAATGTATTTTTCTTTGATTATAACAATGACAATTACCCTGACCTTTTTGTCTCGGGCTTACCTGGCTACCCTTTGCGAATTTTTGCTAATAACCAGCAAATTGCGTTTGAGGAAATCGAAGTTTCCACTATTCTTGATTGCTCCTCGCCTATTTATTCCATGAGTGCTGGTGACCTCAATAAAGATGGTTATCTGGATTTATTTACTACACACTGGAATACACCAGACACAAGCCAACACCTCTGGATCAATCAAAAAGATGGTTCTTTCCGTGGTAGCGATAATGAATGGGGGTGGTACAATCCATTTGGTGCAACAGATTTTTCCTTTGCCGCTAACTTCGCAGATATCAATCAAGATGGCTGGCCGGACATCTTATTAAGTTCCGACTTCGGTACTTCACAGGTATGGCTAAATGATAGAGGCAGCAGGCTTCTTCACGTAACCGATATAGACGTAATTTCAGATGAAAATGGAATGGGTAATACTGTTGGTGATTATGATAACGATGGCGACCTCGATTGGTTTGTAACCGCTGTCTATGACTATGACGGTGTAACTGAAGGAAACTGGGGAAAGACCGGTAATCGACTCTATCAAAATGATGGATCAGGCAACTTTCACGAAATGAGTCAACAGGCAGGTGTCCGCAATGGTGCCTGGGGATGGGGTACCTCTTTTGCCGACTTTAATAATGATGGCTGGCTAGACATCATACACACGAATGGTTGGCCACAAGGTAGCGACCAGTTTTATCAAGACTCTGTTCGCCTCTTCATTTCTCAACAAGATGGTACATTTGAGGAAACCGCATGGGAACTTGGTTTGCAAGACACAAAGCAAGGGCGAGGCCTAAGTGTTTTTGATTATGAGAAAGATGGAGATTTAGATGTCTTTATCAGTAATTATCGTGATAGCCCAAGTCTTTGGCGTAATGATTTGAACAAGTCAAACAATACCAATTATCTTACGATTGGTTTTTCAGATATTCCCATTAATCAGGTTGTTGGTACGAAAATTACTGCCCATACCTCTTCCGGTAAACAATTGCGAGTTGTGAGTTGTGGTACCAATTATAATGCTCAAAATCCATTAGAAGTACATTTTGGCTTAGGCAGCGAAGTAGTAATTGATTCTCTTGTCGTGGAATGGCCCAACGGCCAGCAATATGTTTATTATCAATTAGCCGTAAATCAAAGGTTAATATTGCCCTCAATTGTTACTCCTATTAATGAAAGTGGAGCATTCATGGTCTATCCTAATCCATTCAGGGAAGAACTGAATATCTCTTTCGGACCAGATTTTGGAACTCCCTCAGCGCTCAACATTTACTCCACCGATGGGAAGCTTATCTGGCAAACCAAGCGTTTATTCTTTCTCCAGGATCGTTATTATGCGCAATGGCACTTAGCTTCGCAAGCTATTATTCTGCCAAGTGGTTTATATTATCTCGAAATCAAACAAGATGGAAAGCCGTCAAAGGTTCAAGCTATTCTTAAGCAATAATTTTAATACAATGAACAGAAGACATCTATTATTACTTCTGGTGATTATCTCTTGCGTTCCATTCTCTTGTGGTGAAGATGATGAAGCTAGTTTCCCCTCTGATTTTGGAGCTATTTACGTAACCGTAAAACAGGACAATACGCTTATACAAGGGGCAACAATAACCACCTTGCCTATTACCGATGTTTTTAATACAGATTTTTCAGGTTCTGCTATTCTCAGAGACCTGCCACCTGAAATTTATGAAGTAACAGCTACCCATCCAGACTATGGGACCGGCAAGGGTGCAGTTGCTGTCAACAGAGGTATTGTGACAGAGGTGGATATTGAGCTTATTCCAGGCATTTTCCCCAATCCTATCATTAATATCACTTCTCCTCTTAATGGTACAGAGCATGACCTAGAATTCCCTATCAATTTCCAGGCTTCTGTTAGTGATGACGAAGACCCAGTACAAACTCTTACTATCGAATGGCGCAGTAACATTGATGGTGTCTTTTCAACAATCCAACCCAACAGTTCAGGTGTAATTGAAGCTTCTTACAGTTCATTATCTGAAGGTGATCACCAAATACAAGTTATTGCTACGGATTCCGAAGGCAATATTGGTAGCGCTACAGTCAACATCTCCGTGCGCGATCTTCCCGATAGCGTTATCCTGCTACCTTTAGAAGGCATCAATACTGGTTTTGTCCTGAATTGGTCTGCTTATTCGGAAGTGAATTTTGACAGATATATTGTCTACAGATCCCAGAATCCGGCAGATAATTTCAGTCCAATTGCTAGTATTAATGATATTAATACCACCAGCTATAGTGATGCAGGTCTGATCGACGGTAATACCTATTACTACCGTATTGGTGTTAAATTATCAACGAATGAAGAACCACTTAGCAACATTCAAGGTGCGTTATTTCAGAGTCCTTCCATTTTCATTCCTAATCAAATTGAACGAATGAAAGCCGACCCGAACCGGCCATATTTATATGCCTTGGACAGGATCAACAATGCACTGATGTTTATTAGTACAACCTCTCTCGATATCACTAAAACAATTTTTGTAGGCTCCTCTCCTACTGATCTTGCTATCAGTCTTGATGGAGATGCCCTCTTCATTGCAAATTTTGGGAGTACCCAAATTATCGTTGTTGATTTGGAAACACAAGAGATTGATTATGACTTTTTTGTAAACACAAACATCGGCACCTGGGATGGCAACCCTTACCGGCTCGCCCCCTTGTCTAATAATCGGATGGCGTTCACAAGTGAAGATCAGTGGAATAACATCAAGGTGGTAAATGCAACCACAGGCGTAAATGTGTCTACATCAAGTCAAAGCATTTACGAACCAGGGCTCCTATCAACCGCTGACGGAACTGTACTCTATGCCGCAGAAAGAGGATCAACTGGAAGTAGTATCATTCGATATAACTTTAATGGCAGTACTTTACAGCAGGTAGATCAATCAGACAACTCAACCAATTTTGGAACACGCGATGCTTTTCTTACCGCCAATGAACAATACCTTTTCTATAACGGAAAAAAGATTCTTGCAAACAACCTCCAGTCTACCTTAGGCACTTTTGGAGGTCATATTTATGGAATCAACAGTGATGGCTCACTAGTTTTCGGAGAAGAACAATACTATGACGGGAACACCTTTGCTATAAAAGGAACCATGCCTGCCGAATCCCGAGTAATGGCAATGGCACCTGACGACAGTGTTTTATATTTATACGACATCATGAGCAGCAGGATTATTCTCTTTGTCCCGGACTAGTGATCAAAACCAGTTGTTGTCCTACCCCTCCCCTTCCGGAAACAAGCCCAACAACCCTTCCTCACTCGCAGCACAAATACCCCGCTCCGTAATGAGACCCGTGACCAGCCGAGCTGGCGTGACATCAAAGCCGTAATTGAGGCCCGGACTGGCGTCGGGCGTGAGTTGTACCCATTGGTTTTTGCCCTCTAACCTTCCCTGGATGTGAGTGACCTCTTCGCCGCCGCGTTCCTCGATGGGGATTTCGCGGAGGCCATCGCGGATGGTCCAGTCGATGGTGCTGGTGGGTAGGCCTACGTAAAAGGGAACACCATTGTCGTGGGCAGCCAGGGCCTTGAGGTAAGTGCCTATTTTATTGGCCACATCGCCCTGGCGGGTAGTACGGTCGGTACCGACGAAAACGACATCGACCATACCGTGCTGCATAAGGTGCCCTCCCAGGTTATCAACAATGACGGTGTGAGGGATACCCGCTGCGGCCAGTTCATAAGCCGTAAGGCGAGCGCCCTGATTGCGGGGGCGGGTTTCATCAACCCACACGTGAATGGGTAAGCCCTGTTCGTGAGCCAAATAGATCGGCGCAGTGGCGGTACCGTAGTCGATACAGGCTAATTTCCCGGCGTTGCAGTGCGTAAGAACATTAATGGTTTCACCGGGCTTGGTGGCTGCAATATCGCGCAATACTTCCAGGCCATGTTCTCCGATAGCGCGGCATTGGGCAGCGCTGGCGGTGGCAAAATCTTCGGCCGCTTGCCGCGCAACGGCTACGCGATCATGTGGGGCTGCCGCCCGGATACGTAGCTGAGAAGCTTCCAGTGCATTGAATAGATCGACCGCTGTGGGACGGGTATTTTGCAATTGGTCAACGACCTGAACCAGGTAATTGTCGAAATCAACTGCGCCCTGATATTCCAGCATCGCCAGATACAGGCCCCAGGCAGCTGTAGCACCAATCAAGGGTGCTCCGCGTACGTGCATCTCTTTGATCGCTGCTGCCGCTTGTGCCGTCGTCTTCAACGGTTCATGCACCAGCTCATGGGGCAAAGCCCTTTGGTCAATAATCCAGACTGTTGTGGGGTCTTGAGGGTCGAGCCAGATGGTTTTCAGATCAGGAGTCATTGTATATGCTAATTAGCTTTCCAAAAGTAAGGCGTAAACAATACTAAAATCGTAAATAACTCTAAGCGCCCAAGCAACATCAGGAAACTGAGTACTAATTTTATTTCACTTGACAACCAGGCAAAATTATCAACTGGGCCTACCTTCCCAATACCTGGGCCTACGTTACCTAAACAAGTTGCGACGGCTCCAATCGCCGTCATAAAGTCCAAGCCCATAGCAGCGAGCACCAGCGAACCCAAAACGAATAACGAGAGGTAGAGTAAAAGGAAAATGATAATATGAGTAATGATTCGCCCTTTGACGATGTCTCCGTTTAGCCGTAAAGGCACCACTGCTCTTGGGTGAATAATACGCTTGAACTCCAAGAGAGAGTTTTTGAAGAAGACCAAATGCCTAATAACCTTTATGCCTCCACTGGTGGACCCAGCACAAGCCCCCATAAACAGTAAAATAAAGAAGAAAAGTGTCAAACCTACAGACCAACTGGTGTAGTCGGCAGAAACGAAACCCGTCGTGGTAATCAATGATACGATTTGAAAACTACTGTCTCTGAAGGCTTGCTCCCAGCTGATATCGGCAGCGGCATGAACGGCCATTGTTACGACTAAGCTAAAAAACAAGACTACAAAAGTATAGGCCTTGAATTCATCACTGGACCATATTCTTCGCAACTTCCCCTTTAAACCAAAGTAGATAATAGTGTAATTGGTCCCCGCAAGGAACATGAAAAAACAAACTGTATATTGGATTGTCGGAGAGAAAGCAGCCATGCTGCTATTGCGTGTAGAGAAACCACCGGTAGCCATGGTCGTAAGTGCATGATTGACGGCCTCGTATGGCGACATGCCCTCTAAGAAAAGGATTATCGTAAGGACAAAAGTTAAACCAACATAAATTAACCAGAGCCGCTTGGCCGTTTCGCTAATCCTGGGGTGTAGTTTATCACTGGTAGGCCCTGGAGCCTCGGCGACAAACAGCTCTACACCACCAATCCCCAACAAAGGAAAGATCGCAACAGTCAGCACAATAATCCCCATTCCGCCGATCCACTGGGTGAGGCTTCGCCAGTATAAAATGCCTAGTGGCTGGGCTTCAATATCCGTAAGCACCGATGCACCGGTGGTGGTCATTCCGGAAACCGATTCAAAGATAGCTTCCGGGACCGTAGGGATAACGCCACTGAATAGGTAAGGTAACATTCCGAAAAGTACCATAACCAACCAACCTAGCGCCACAATCAAATAACCTTCTCTTTTCTTGACGGAGCGATCGTCTCCTAATTTTGGCAAACGCAACAAGCCGCCACAAAGCAGACATACCAGCCCTGACCAAACAAGCGGTTCCATGTCCTTGCTTTCGTAATACCAGGAAATGGGAATCCCTGTCCACATCAATAGTCCTATAATGAGTAAAAGTACCCCCAGGACACGGCTAATAATCCGATAATTGATCATATCAACACTTCTAAGTCTTCAAAGAAGTCATCTAATTCATCAAAGCTTTTTACGCCTACTTTTTCTTCTGCTGCACCCTGTACGCTGAACCCTTCCACTTTTATTTGTTCTAAAAACTGTGTAGGAGTGGTTCCTGCCAATGGTAGATCAACCAACAGAGGATACTGCTTTGCCCACGCCTCTAGCTGATCCACTCCAAAAGGTGTTCCATCTTGAATATCGGGCCAAGTGAGGCCGCCTTTATTAAATTGCAGCAAGAAGTAATCTACAGCATCCTTACGTTCCTCCATCAAAGCAGACAACTCTTCCCCCGTGATGTATGCCTCTACAACAATCTCCTGAATGATCTCTACCTTTCCTTTTAAGGCCTGCAAGTTCTCTAACGGCGTCAGCATTCCGAGCTGGACGGTCTCCAAACCAAGCACCTCTATCGCTGCTTCGACCTCTGGCAAAGTCGCTAAGCTGAACTCACCACAAATTTTCACCCCATCCACCCATTCCCTAAGGGCGGCAACCAACTGTAGGTCTACGGATTCTTCCGTTCCTGGAGATAGCATAAATCCGAGCCAATTCGTTTCCCAGGCGGCGAAATAGCGCGCATCAGTGAGGTGAGTAATGGCACTGGCTTTAACTTTGGTACTCAACATATTTATACGATTTGGAACTTCCATCCAATAAATGGCGCAAAGGTACATAATGACCAGTCGAAAGTATGCGCAAAAAATGTGATCTTTGATAATTAATTACCAGCAGCCAGATGAAAGAACTCCCAAAGTATTACGAAAATGTCTACGATGTGGTTCGTTTAATCCCGGAGGGGCGCATCACAAATTATGGTGCTATTGCCAACTTCCTTTCCCTGGGTTCTGCCCGAATGGTGGGTTGGGCCTTAAGTGCAGGTTTACATATCGGAGATGTGCCGGCGCACCGGGTGGTTAACCGCAAGGGGGAGCTCAGTGGGCGCGGGCATTTTGCGACACCTACCCTTATGCAGGAGCGCTTGGAAGCAGAAGGCATTGTGGTAATTGATGATAAAATCGTAAATTTTGACCAGCTATTTTGGTCACCAGTCAGTTTATTAGAATGAAACTGTCTAAAGTTTAGCTTCAATAAAAGTAACCGTTCATGTCCAACCCTTATGAATCAGCCTTTGGGGAAGAAAAACAACCCACTGAAAAAGCTGCGCCCACGCAGAAGGAAGGTTTGGATTTTTCTAACCTCCCCCCACTTGAAGAGGGCGATCTAACGCCAGCACTAGAAGAGTTGTTGGCTCGCTGTGGAGCTTTTGCTCAACAAGCTACTGCATTTGGGCAATTGCTTTCTCGATTACGGGTCGTTGATCATCAAGTATCCAATATTGTAAAGCAGAACTGGTTAAAATTTCTCATCAAAGTAGAGGACGAGCATCAACAGCCCAGCTTGGCAGGTGAGCGTAAATATTTCCGTTTGTTACAGGATAAATTCAGTGCCATTATCGTGCCTATGAAAACATTGGCACAGCAACACCTTGCTTGCTTGAAACAATTTAATGATGAGATCGACGAGCATTATTATGCACCTAACAAAACAGACCTGGAAGTTAAGCGGGAAATAGAACAAGTGAAAGCCGATCTTTTGTTGCAAAGGCAAATTTTGCACGATGCTCAAGAAGCGCTGACCACCTTAGCCGACGCGATGGAAGCAGCTGAACATCGTTTAAATACCTATGTTAACGCTGGGGGTGAAAACAATTTGGCAACAACAGAATTGGTTTTGATGAAAAAAGAGCGCCGACAACTTACGGAGGGCTTATCTCATCAGTTTAACTATAATTTTTTCGCATTAAACCTTCTGGATCAAGCCTCTCTTAAATTTGGGCTCGTTCCTAAGAAGACTACAGCCCAGTATCTCAGCAGCTTAAGTTTAGCATTGGAAAGCAAGGAGTAGTGAAAGCGTAAATTTATCGCAACAGGCTGCCATTTTTTTGTATATTTGTTTCTACTTCTTTGCTATTGCAACGGAGTAATTTTTTTTTTAAAAGAGCTTTGAGAGAAAATTGGTACGGTATTTGGTTCTGTCAAGTTGGATGTGCCATTTTTCTAATGCAAAAAATCCAGCCGATGGAAAAACAGAAGATTGAATCGGTAACTTTAACCAACAAAGGAGACGATAATATCCAGTTGGATTATGCCGAGTTACGTAAAGCAGTGATTGTTTTGCGGGCGGTCAACCATAAGTTGCGCCAACAAATTATCAACCTGCTTGACGAAAACGGGAGTATGGCCGTTACGGATATTTACGTAAGCCTGCGCTTGGAACAGTCGGTAGCTTCTCAACACCTCGCTATTTTACGGCGTGCTGGAGTAGTAGATACCGAGCGACAGGGAAAGTATATTTATTATGCTTTAGACCAGGATCGTTTAGCCCAAATCGGCAAATTAGTCGAAGAATTAGCAGCTAGCTAAAGCTAACCTTTTTGTAAAAGAGTTACTGTTCATACCAGAACACTTAAAAACTCCCGACCTTTGACTTTGATCAACTGTCGGGATTTTTTATTTGACTTACCTAGCGTGTGTTGGGAAATTTCATTTGGTGAAAAATCAATGCTCCAAATGAAATTCCCCAACACGCTCTTATAATAGACTTGTTCTACAGGGATCATGGTTGATTTTAGTCGGGCTAAAGCCAAGTTTAGGTTTTCTTGTCGAGTTGCTCCGAATACAAAGCCACCCTTCCACATGTACTCTGCTACGTCAAATGCACTCCTAATGGCAAAATCCAGCTTAGTTTTTGTAAAAACGATAATTTATACGATCTTTGCTTGAACACGTTTAATCTTTATTATCAATATCACTGATACAATAAGATTAAGCATCTCTTTTCTCAGTCGTATTTTTTTTTGACCCACGCAGCAAACACAATTTAAGGCTACTAATTAAGTAACAAATTACGTCCCACTTACCTAAGGGAAGAGGTCAGGTTAACGCCTGTGCCTAACTTTCTAATTGTGTTTACTATGAGCAGAAAAACGAACAACAGAGTATTTATCGACGATGAGAAACTAGAAGTGTCATCCGAAATTCTACGTGCACTAGCGCACCCTTTACGTATGAAAATCTTATCGTTTATTGATAAACACGGCTCCGTCAATGTCAATAAAATATACAATACGTTACAGCTGGAACAATCTATCACTTCTCAGCATTTACGCATTCTCCGTTTAGCTAATCTTGTTGATACCAATAGAAAAGGTAAATACGTCGTTTACGAGATTGCCTACGACAAACTGGGAGAAACCATTAATTCTGTGAGAGGTTTTATCGAAGATTTTGAATAACGATTATTAGTAAGTACGACCTTACTCCTCCTCTTCTTTTTGTGGCTGGTGGGCTTCTGTCGCTGGTGGGTTATGGAAAAACCCGCGGTGAAAGAAAAGTATTTGTGCTACCCCCCAACTAATCGCTACATCAGCAAGGTTAAATACCGGACCAAAGAACAGCATGGATTCTCCACCAAACCGGGGAATCCATGCGGGAAGCTGCACTTCAAAGAGCGGGAAATAAAACATATCGACGACTTTCCCATGGAGGAAAGTACTGTATCCACCACCCGGAGGTAAAAATTCCGCTGGTAAACCATGTGCATAGGACGCCGAGAAAAGCATTCCATAAAAGGTACTGTCAATGATATTACCCAGGGCGCCCGCAAGGATAAGCGCGAAGCTTATGTACAAGCCCTTGGTGATCCCCGGTGTACGTAATAAACTCCGCAGGAAGAAAACCAGAAAAGTAGCCGCTACAATTCTAAACAAACTGAGGATCAGCTTGCCATGGGGAATATTAAACCGTTGCCCGAAGGCCATACCCTCATTTTCTACAAAATGAATAAGCGCTCTGTCCCAGCCAAAAATGGGAATCATTTCGCCATAAAGCATATTGGTTTTCACCCAAATCTTGATCATTTGATCAACGATCAAAACCAATAAAACAATCCCGGCAACCAAGGTAGAATTCTTCACAAATCGTATTTATTCTGGAATAATTTCTTCCTCTTCTTCCGTAGCTGTTTTTTTAGCTTTTACTTTCAATGGATTTTCATGCATTTCCAAGTAAACACTACGTTGTCGAGAAATGTCAATCGCCTGAAAGAGAGCTTCCCGAAAGCTAGCCGGGTCAGCTTCGTTCTTCCCCGCCAAGCCATAAGCAGTTCCGTGATCAGGAGATGTTCTGATGCCTGAAAGTCCCGCGGTGTAATTCACTCCATGACCAAAAGCCAGCAACTTAAAGGGTATTAACCCTTGGTCATGATACATGGCCAGGATACCATCAAATTTCTTGTATTGCCCTGCGCCAAAGAAACCATCCGCAGAGAAAGGCCCTACTGCAAGAACACCGTTTTTCTTCGCCTCAACCACTGCCGGACGAATAATTTTCTCCTCGGCATCTCCCAACAGGCCATTGTCGCCAGCATGAGGATTTAGCCCCAAAACCGCGATGGTTGGCCGTTCTAGCCCAAAATCCATTTTCAGCGTGTGGTGCATCAATCTCAATTTCTCTATAATCAACTCTTTGCTGAGTAAGTGAGCAATCTCAGAAACGGGTACATGGTTTGTCACCAAGCCAATCCGGAGGCTATCACTCACCATAAACATCAAACTCTGTTTGGCTCCAAGCTGATCCGTAATGTATTCGGTATGGCCAGGGAATGGGAAACCTCCCCCCAATTGCATCGCGTGCTTATTAATGGGGCCTGTGACCAGCGCATCAATTCTATTTTCTTTGAGGTCAATTACGGCGCGTTCCAAAGCAATTGCGGCGTACTGGCCACTTTCTGTATTCGCTTGCCCAAGCTCAATATTGACTGTTTCTTGCCAACAGTTGAAAACATTAACCTTTCCAGTTGCAGCACTCTCAACATCACGGCAAGCGTGAAAATGAAAATCAGGGTTGACTATATTCTTATGATAAGACATGACTTTACTCGACCCGTAAATCACCGGTGTACATTGATTTAGGATTCGATCATCTACTAACGTTTTTATGATTACCTCGGGGCCAATGCCATTGATATCACCTATACTAATGCCTATTTTGGGCTTATGCATGAATCTTATTTTTGGAAGCGTAAAGATAGGAGATTTTCTTGCTTTCAGGTATACCGACAACAAAGTGTAGAATCGCTAGAAAAATAGTAGTCGCTGAATTCCTACTACAGCATTATCGGTTAAAAGTTTTACAAAATAAGTCCCCGCAGGCAAGTTCGCCCGGTCGATGATTACTTCGGTAGCATTAGCGGCGACCTTTTCGGTATGCAACACACGCCCATAAGCATCCAGCAGTTGGCAAAATCTGACTTGATCATTTTCGGAAAAATAAACGCCTACGCTCTGACGAGCAGGATTAGGAACCAGGCGAATATCCGCGTTTATCAATTCTGTCATAGCTGTCGGAATATCTACCGTAATATCATCGAGATAAGTGAGGTTTCCGAATTCATTTTCCAACTCAAAACGAATCAATACATCTTCGCCTGCGAAGGAGCTTAAATCTACCTGATGGGTAGCCCATTGGTCTTGTGTTGGCAAGAAGAGCTCGGTAGATTGTGGTGCGGTCGCCAGATCATTGTTGTTTAATTCAAAAAGAAGTTCAAAACTGGCACCACAGTTCGTGGAAATATAGCCACGCAAATCTTCCCGCCCGACACCTGGATAAATGGTATGCGCATAAGCAAAAGAGAGCATCGCTCCCTGGTCATCAATGTGCAACAAAGGCAGATCGAAAGCATATTTATGGCCAATGTTGCCATCATAATAATTGATGCGGGCCAAGCTTTGTTGCCCTGTAGCTGAAGCAAACTTGGTAACCGTCCAATCCAGTAGATTATCGCGTTGCTGGCTGATTAACGAAGAAGGCATATTCATTGTTCCTTCAAAATCTTCGGTAAAAGGAAGCGCTAGACCTGTGCCATCGTCCCTTGCAAAAGCTACATTGCGGTAATTGTTATTGGGAATATCATCCGGTGTTCCGGTGATCAACTCTACCTGAAAGGTTCTTTTGCCCTCTTCTGTGTTGCCTAGGCTAAATGGTAGATTGACAAACAATTGGCCACCAGGTGCCAATCCGCCCCCCACCTCAACAGTGAGTGTATCCTGCCAAGTGCCATCTAAGCCTACCCCTGCTTGCAGCGACGTTATGGCCTCCAAACCTTCATTTCTTACGAGAATAAAAGGTTCATCAGCAAAACAAGTCGTTCCTACTGGCAGTACATCTACCAATCCTACATCCCGATTAGGCTCCGGCAATTCTGCAAGGGCTTCCGCAAAAAGATCGATAGCCGATGCCGTTACCGACGTACCATATTGATTGCTGATCATTGCCACCGAAATCCCCGTGCGAGGGTCATACAACAAATAGGAGCGAAAGCCCCAAGCCCCGGCGTGGTAATAAAAGGAGTGTCCGAGATCATTACGCACCCTTACCCCGGTGGTATAGGCGATATATCCATCGCGATAGCGTAAGTCTTCGCTGGAAGGTTCTTCTAGCCAGTCTGAATTAAAGAGTGCCTCGTACCACCGTACCAAATCATAAGGGGTAGACCAAATGGCTCCGGCGCTGGCAGGGAAGGTGAGGAAAGTATGTTCACCGTTACCGTCCAGGCTTACACTCGTGCCGGCAGTATTCCAAAGGTTGGCATAAGGCTGGGCAAAGACATCATCATGTGGCGGGTAAGCCATGTCCAAATCCAGTGGATCAAAGAGATACTGATGATAAAGTTGCCCCAAAGTAGCTCCTCCGGCAGCTTCAGCTACCAAACCTGCTACCAAAAAATTAGTATTTGAATAATCAAATTGCTCACCAACACTAAAATAAGGCATTCCCAACGTAGCCATTAAATCGGCCAAAGACCAAACCCGGTTATCATCATCTCCGTAGGCCGTTTGGGTAGCTCCCGACCAATCATTGATAAAATCGAAGAGGCCTGTACTGTGATTGAGCAAGGCTCGGATTGGGATATTACCGTCTACCTGTGGATAATCAGGGAGGTACAGCGATATTGGATCATCTAAATCAAGTAGCCCTTCGTCTTGCAACTTCAGTAATAATCCAGCAGTGACTGCTTTTGAATTACTAGCAATACCCAGCCGCATATTGGTCTCCATGGGTACCCCTGGCGCAGCCAATCCATAAGCCCCTGTCCATATTCCCTGGCCAGGAATCAAGACGGCTGCGGAGAGTCCACGATAATCCCCCTCGTCTCCCAACTCTGTTAATTTTTGCTGAAGCTTTTCTGCGAAAAGCGAGTCAAATTCGGGGTTGGTAGTTTGGGCGCCAAGTATGTTTACAACCAAAAAAGCAAACAATATTGGCAAGGATAAATAGCGAAGCAAGGATATCATTGGTGGAATTTATTTAGCGTTTATTTGGAACCATTACAGCATTGCTGACGTTAAATATATTGGATTTTTAATTGACCATAAACAATGAGTTTAGAGCAAACGATCATGCAGGATCTTAAAACTGCCATGAAAGCCAAAGATCAGGCCGCACTTCGAGGAGTTCGGGCTATTAAGACAGCCATTACGATGGCTAAAACCGATGGAACGGGCAAAGAGATTGATAGCGCTGCTGAAATTAAGATGCTACAAAAGCTGATTAAACAGCGCCAGGAGTCCCTAAAAATCTTTGAAGACCAAAATCGGGAAGATTTAGCCGTTAAAGAGCGGGAAGAAATCGAAGTTATCCAACGCTACCTCCCAGAGCAGATGAGCGATGAGGAGTTGGAAACCCGCATCAAGGAAATCATCCAAAAGGTAGGCGCTACCAGTATGAAAGATATGGGCAAAGTGATGGGTGCTGCGAGTAAGGCCTTTGCAGGAAAAGCGGATGGTAAAGCCATCTCTACTAAAGTCAAGGCTTTGCTAAGCTTGTAAATACGATGCAAAGTTTATAGTTAAAAACGAAACCCTGTGATTTCTAATTAGTGAAATCATGGGGTTTCGTTTTCAGGGAATTCATAAGAAATCTCCCTTCTTTCAACAACCCCTCCAATTCTAAAGTGTTCTTCTTAAAGTTAGACTTTGCACGCAAATGGCTATATCGTCATTACTCCTTATCTGGAAAGTCGGTTAGTTCTTATTACCTTTGCGGCTGCATTTCTTTTAGCTCTAAATAAGACCACAAAAAATGGATAAATCCTTCCTCAAGAAACTCGGACTGAAGACCAACAACCACGGTACCAGTACCGGTTTGGAAACCTCTACTTCTGGCAAATACATTGCCTCTTACTCTCCTGTAGACGGTGAAATGATTGGCAAAGTAAGCAAAACCACACGTGCCGAATACGACGACGTGATGGATAAGGCCATGGTTGCCTTCAAAGAATGGCGGATGGTTCCCGCACCACAACGTGGTGAGGTTGTGCGCCAATACGGTGAAGCATTACGCAAATACAAAGACCCACTGGGGCGCCTGGTAAGCTACGAAATGGGCAAGAGCCTACAAGAAGGCTTCGGTGAAGTGCAAGAGATGATCGACATCTGTGACTTTGCTGTTGGGTTGTCTCGACAGCTTTACGGCCTTACCATTCAGAGTGAGCGCCCCCTTCACCGGATGATGGAGCAATGGCACCCACTAGGAGTTGTTGGGGTTATTTCTGCCTTCAATTTTCCGGTAGCTGTATGGTCATGGAATGCCATGCTAGCCCTTGTATGCGGAGATGTAATCGTATGGAAAGCTTCAGAAAAAGCTCCATTGTGTAGTGTAGCATGTCAGAATATATTCAAGGATGTATTGAAAGCCAACAACGTTCCTGAAGGCGTGAGCAATATCATCAACGGCGACTATAAAGTTGGTGAATTCATGACCAAGGATACTCGTGTACCTTTGGTAAGCGCTACTGGTAGTACGCGTATGGGTAAAATTGTAGCCGGTACCGTAGCTCAGCGTTTAGGCAACAGCCTATTGGAATTGGGTGGAAACAATGCCATCATTGTCACTCCTAATGCTGATCTTGAATTGGTACTGACAGGTGCCGTATTTGGTGCTGTGGGTACTTGTGGCCAACGTTGTACTTCTACCCGTCGCCTGATTGTACACGAAGACATGTACGATGTCATCAAGAAGAACTTGGTGAAAGCTTACGGTCAGCTCCGTATCGGTGATCCACTGGATGAAAACAACCACGTAGGACCACTGATCGACAAGGATTCTGTGAATATGTACCTCGACTCGATTGCGAAAGCGAAAGAAGAAGGTGCCAACTTCATCGTAGAAGGTGGTGTACTGGAAGGAGAAGGTTACGAAAGCGGCTGCTACGTAAAACCTTGTATCGCTGAAGCAGAAAACCACTTCGAGATTGTACAGCACGAGACTTTCGCTCCTATTTTGTACTTGATGAAATACAAGACCATTGAGGAAGCGATTGAAATTCAAAATGCTGTTCCCCAAGGGCTCAGTAGCGCTATCATGACCAACAATATGCGCGAAGCTGAGCGCTTCCTGTCTCCTGAAGGTTCTGATTGTGGTATTGCTAACGTAAATATTGGTACCAGTGGTGCTGAAATTGGCGGTGCTTTCGGAGGAGAGAAAGAAACCGGTGGTGGTCGCGAATCAGGTTCTGATGCCTGGAAGGTGTATATGCGTCGCCAAACCAACACGATCAACTACAGTACCAAGTTGCCATTGGCACAAGGGATCAAGTTCGATTTCTAGGAATGGTTGGAAAATAAGATTTTACAAAGCCGGCTTTCACTTCGTGTGGAAGGCGGCTTTTTTGTTTTTAGGCAAGGCCATTGTATGATCGCACTTTACGATTGGGACACATCTCGACCAAAATCAGAAGTGGGATCAAGAAAAAACACCTCGGAGAGGTGGAATACTGGTAGAAAAGAATGAATAAACAAGGAAACGACCTCGGATGAGGTCGCACAAGCGTAAATACCCTCTCCCTTTTGATTTTTTCGACCTGGTGATCGAATAGGAATTGATATTCGACCTCATCCGAGGTCGTTTTAACGCTTAATGAACATCGTTCTACCAATATTTGACCTCTATTGAGGTCAAGACACATAAATGTGTCCCACACCGTAGATCGCAAAGGTACGATTAGTCCTTTTTCTTCTAGCTTTATTTAAGCGTCCCATTCAACCAAAAACGCCCTACCTTTGTCTACTTCGTATAAAAAAATATACTACGCCTGCTATGAAGCGCATATCTATAATTGTTTTCCTCCTTACTTTCCTTGGAGGCTACACCACCATCCAAGCTCAAGCTCCTAAACGGTGGTCTTCTACCGAAATTCATGATGGCTTACAGAAGCTCAACTTCTTGGGTTCTGCCTTATATTTTGCAGCACACCCCGATGATGAGAATACGCGGATGATTGCCTACCTCAGTAATGTACGCCACGCTAATACCGCCTATCTTTCGCTGACACGTGGCGATGGTGGCCAAAACCTTGTAGGTCCGGAAATACGCGAGCTATTGGGGGTAATCCGTACGCAGGAATTGCTTGCTGCACGCCGTACAGATGGTGGGCAACAGTTTTTCACCCGTGCTAATGATTTTGGCTATTCCAAACACCCCGACGAGACGTTCAACATCTGGGACCGTGACCAGGTGATGGCTGATGCCATCTGGGTGATTCGCAACTTCAAGCCAGACATTATTATCAATCGCTTTGACCATCGTTCGCCAGGCCAAACTCACGGGCACCACACTGCCTCTGCGATGCTTTCGGTAGAATCTTTCGACTTAAGCAATGACCCAAAAGTATATCCCGAGCAGTTGCAAAGCGTTGCTCCCTGGAAACCCAGTCGTATTTTCTTTAACACCTCTTGGTGGTTCTATGGTAGCCAAGAAGCCTTTGACGAGGCCGATAAATCCAAGATGGTATCAGTTGATGTAGGCACTTATCTCCCGAAACGAGGGATTTCTGTTCCTGAAATTGCAGCCACCAGCCGCAGCCAGCACAAGAGCCAGGGATTTGGTTCCAGCGGCTCACGGGGTAGCCTTACGGAATACCTTGAATTGGTAAAAGGAGATATGCCCCAAGATGATACAGACCCCTTCGCAGGCATCAACACGACCTGGACCCGCGTTGAGGGAGGTGCTCCTATTGGAGAAGCTGTGACTTTAGCGATTGCAAACTTCGATTTTGATCAACCCGAAAAGAGCCTCTCAAGCCTGCTAAGAATTCGCAACATGATCAAGTCCTTACCTGCCGGGCATTGGCGGGACATCAAGCTTGCCGAAGTAAAAAACTTGATCGAAGGGTCGCTAGGGCTTTTTCTTGAGGCCGTAGCCGCAGACCCTAGCGCAGCTCCTGGACAAGATATTGTTATTGAACTGGAAGCCATTAACCGCTCTGGTGTGGAGATAAAATTGCGCGAAATCAGTTTCCCCGATTTAGACATTGACCAGGAAGTCAATGAGCAACTTGCTTCTAACCAAGGTTTTTCCAAGGAACAGACTTTAAGCATCCCTACCGACTTTCCTATTTCCAATGCTTACTGGTTGAACCAAAAAGCTAGCCTTGGCATGTATACCGTCAAGGACCAGTTGCTCCGAGGGTTACCCCAAACACCATCAGCGCTAGATGTTACTTTCACCTTGGATATTTTTGATAAAGCCAAAAATTCTTGGTCAACGATGGTCATCTCTAAACCGCTGGTTTTCAAAAAGACCGATCCTGTAAAAGGAGAGCTTTACAGCCCTTTCGAAATCACACCACCTGTATTTACCGGCTTATCCGAGCAGGTCTACATTTTTTCAAATCCAAAACCTCAGGAAATCACAGTAAAGGTTACCGCAGGTCGTGATAATATCGAAGGAACCCTACGCTTGGCCTATCCCAATGGCTGGCGTTTAGAACCGGAATCATTTCCGCTTACACTTGACCGCAAAGACGAGGAGCAGACGTTCAAATTCACCCTCTATCCTTCCGAAACCCAGGAAGAGAACTTCATCACTCCGATGGTCGACCTAGATGGCATCGTTTACCATAAAGACCGTATAAAGATTGAATACGATCATATCCCGACCCAAACGCTCATTCTGGATGCTACTGCAAAAGTCGTGCGTTTAAACATCAAAAAGGAAGGCCAATACATCGGTTACCTCAAAGGAGCTGGTGATGACATTCCGCAGGCACTCGAACAAATTGGCTATGATGTTACTATGCTGGATGATCGTGACATGAATACAGATCGGCTTAAAAATTTCGATGCCGTCATTTTGGGGATCCGGGCTTATAACACGCTCGAACGCATGCCCGTTTACCAGCCTGCATTGATGGAGTATGTCAACCAAGGAGGCACCCTCATCGTCCAGTACAACACCAATCGGAGATTAAAAGTCCCAATGGAGGAGCTGGCCCCCTATCCTATCAATGTTAGCAGAGACCGAGTGACGGTAGAAGAAGCCGAAGTTCGCTTACTGGCACCTGAACATCCTGTTCTAAATGAACCTAACAAGATAACCACGGCGGATTTTGAAGGCTGGGTACAAGAACGAGGGCTCTACTTTCCCAACGAGTGGGCAGATGAGTACACCGCCATCCTGTCGAGCAACGACCCCGACGAACCGGCCCGCGATGGCGGCTTACTGGTAGCAGAATATGGCAAAGGCCACTATGTTTATACAGGTTACTCGTGGTTCCGAGAACTTCCCGCTGGCGTACCCGGAGCATACCGTTTATTTGCTAACCTTATTTCGTTAGGCAATAAGCCTCAACCGTAGATCGGTACTCACTAGTGTTCGCGGAGGTGCGCGCGCTCGCGGTTTTTAAAATCATGTGTAGCATGAGCTAACCAAGATCACGAGCAAAGCAAACACAACCGCGAGCCAAGGCGAGCAACACCACAAGCATAGCATTGAATGGCAAAAGGTAACCAGCAAAAAGAGGCTTTAACGCCCTTTTGACGCATAGCTAACCCTGCTGTTAAAAAAAACGTAATTAATTGTCGTGTGTAGGATATTTATCTACCTTTAGGCCATTGAATAACTAAATTACACCTTTATGAAATCAAGATTAATGATCTTGGCCCTGGCCGTTTTCTCTTTTTCTGCCTTCCGCGCAGACGCGCAAGTAGATGTCACAATTAACCCTATTGGGCTACTATTTGGCGACCTAAGTGTTGGAGGAGACTTCATTCTTTCTGATGAATTCTCTGTTGAAGCTACTATCGGTATCGGTGGAGGTAATGATGATTTTACTAGCCTCAAGTGGAGCAACATTCCAATTGGCGTGGTTGGTAAATATTACTTCAACCCTGATGATGGTGCTGACAAATTCTATGCAGATGCCTTTTTACGTTTCATCTCCCGCAGCTACAAAGCGGATGGTGACACCAACTATGCAGAGTACAGCCAAACCCGTTTTGGACTTGGTGTAGGAATCGGATATAAGTCCGTATCTCGTAGTGGTATCGTTTTTGACATCGGCTTCGGTGTTGGTCGCGCTTTGGTCGACAACACTAAATACGAAGACAGTGGTACTGAGTACACTGTTGATTGGCCAGATATCATGTTCCAGGGTAAGCTTGGAATTGGTTACCGCTTCGGTGGATAATACCAATCACCTAAACTTGAAAGAGAAAAAGCTCTTTTAAAAATCAATAATGCCCGCTTCGAGAGATCGAAGCGGGCATTTTATTTCAGCCATATTTTATAGCTAACCTTATTCAGCGTAACTTTCAATCGGCGGGCAAGTGCACACCAGGTTACGGTCACCGAATCCATTGTCTACTCGCGCTACGCTGGCCCAAAACTTACGTCCTTCCAGCAGGTAAGGCAAAGGCCACGCTGCTTTTTGTCTACTATAAGGGAAAGGCCATTCGTCGGCAGTCAACCATTCCAATACGTGAGGAGCATTGTGCAACACATTGTTCTCTGCATCGGCTTCACCGCTGGCGATCTCATCAATCTCCTTGCGGATAGCAATCATCGCATCACAGAAACGATCCAGCTCAGCCATGCTTTCACTTTCTGTTGGCTCTATCATGATTGTTCCGGCTACGGGCCAGCTCAAGGTTGGTGCGTGGAAGCTATAGTCAATCAATCGCTTCGCTACGTCAGCTGCGGAGATGAGTTCCTTAAAGGGCCTCAAGTCTATAATGAGTTCGTGAGCGGTATGCCCATTTTCTCCATTAAATAGCACTGAATAATGTGCTTCCAAGCGTGCCTTGATATAGTTGGCATTCAATATTGCATAACGGCTCGCATCCGTCAGGCCATCAGGTCCCAACATTTTGATATAGGCATAGCTAATCAATAGGATGCTCGCGCTTCCCCAAGGGGCCGCCGATACAGGAAGTATTCCTTGTTCGCCGCCTGTTTCTACCAAGGGGTGCTTAGGCAGAAAAGGAGCTAATTTATCATTCACACAAATAGGTCCCATACCAGGCCCTCCACCACCATGAGGAATGGCAAACGTCTTGTGCAAATTCAAGTGACAAACATCTGCTTTGATGATACCAGGGCTACTCAAGCCTACCTGCGCGTTCATATTGGCACCATCCATATATACCAATCCGCCAAACTCATGAATGATCTGGCAAATTTCTACAATTCCTGTCTCAAAAACACCGTGCGTCGAAGGGTAGGTAACCATCAAGCACGAAAGATCGGCAGCATTTGCTTCAGCTTTCTCTCGTAGATCAGCGATATCAATATTTCCTTCGTCGTCACATTTCACCACCACGACTTTCATACCCGCCATTACCGCACTAGCAGGGTTGGTACCGTGGGCTGAATCAGGAATAATCGCCACCTTACGATTGTCATCACCTCGTGAAAGGTGATACGCGCGAATCGTAAGTAAGCCCGTGTATTCTCCTTGTGCACCAGAATTGGGTTGTAATGAACAAGCGGTAAACCCGGTGATATCACTCAACCAAGCCTCCAGTTCCGTAAACATCTGGTAATAACCAGCAGCCTGATCTTTAGGCACGAAGGGGTGCAAGTTCGCAAACTCAGGCCAACTTACGGGCATCAGTTCTGTCGCTGCGTTCAGTTTCATGGTACATGACCCTAATGGAATCATGGATTGCGTCAGCGACAAATCCCGATTTTCCAGGCGCTTGATATAGCGCATCATCTCCGTTTCCGTCTGGTAACTGTTAAATACCGGATGCGTCAGATAGTCGGTCTGGCGGTACAGGTTTTCCGGCGCAGAAATAGTGGCAGGTTCTTCGGTTGCCAATGCGATAGTATCCTGCTCAAAATCGACAGCAAGAATTCCGGCAATTAGCTCTACATCTTCACGGGTTGTCGTCTCATCCAGGCTGATCTGCACCCCTGTATCCGTATAGTGAAAATTCAGCTCCGCCCCCAAGGCCGCTCGGCGAATAGCCAGGCGACTTTGATGATCAGCTTTAATGGCAATCGTATCAAAGTAATGCGCTACTTCCAGTTCGTAACCCAGCTGCTTAGCGCTTTGCCCCAGCAATTGTGCCAAGGTGTTGATACGGACAGCAATCGCCCGTAAACCCTCTGGCCCGTGCCAAGCTGCATACATACCGGCCATTATAGCCAGCAGTGCCTGAGCAGTGCAAATATTAGACGTTGCTTTTTCGCGGCGAATGTGCTGCTCACGGGTTTGCAGTGCCATCCGCAGTGCAGGTTTCCCTCTTTGGTCTACCGACACTCCGATGATACGCCCTGGTAGCGAGCGTTTGTAATCTTCGCGGCAAGCAAAATAGGCTGCATGAGGGCCTCCATAACCCATAGGCACGCCGAACCGTTGGGTATTGCCCACAACTGCATCAGCGCCCCACTCACCAGGAGGCATCAGCACTGTCAGCGCCAACAAATCGGCAGCGACAGTCACGTAAATTTCTTTGGCGTTCGCCTCAGCAGTCAGTGCTCGGTAATCCTCTACAGCACCATTAGCAGCAGGGTACTGTAACATCAAGCCAAAAACCTGGTCATTTAATTCGAAATCACCAACAGGTTTTACTTGCACCTCAATGCCCAAAGGTTCAGCCCGTGCCTGAAGTACTGCAATCGTCTGAGGGAGTACTTGATCNNGTTCCTTTTTGTTACGCTTATTTTTCTGGGCAAAAAACAGGGCCATCGCTTCCGCCGCCGCCGTGCCTTCGTCTAGCAAAGAAGCGTTGGCGATCTCCATACCGGTAAGGTCACTTACCATGGTCTGGAAATTCAGAAGTGCCTCCAATCGGCCTTGAGCGATCTCTGCCTGATAGGGCGTATACTGTGTATACCAACCCGGATTCTGAAAAATATTCCGAGCAATTACCGATGGAGTAATCGTAGGATAATAGCCCAGCCCGATATAGGTCTTATACACCTTATTCTTAGCGGCCAATGCTTTTAGGCTGCCGAGGTAGGCGTGCTCCGTCTGAGCAACAGGTACCTTTATCGCGTCCTTGCGACGGATATCTGCAGGTACTGTTTCATCAATTAATTGGTCGAGGCTTTTAACGCCGATGGTCTTGATCATTTGCGAAACCTCTGCAGGAGAGGGTCCAATATGGCGGTTCACAAACTGATCGAAAAATGCCGTTTTACTCATGGTAGTAATTCCGGTTGAGGTAGGTTAGGAACTTCTTTACAGAACATTTGCAAAAACAGGACTAAAGCCACGGAGTTTCCCAAAAACAGGGTGCTTGTTCTCCGTACCTGTCTTCCTTGCTGCGAAGATAAAAAATCTTCGTGGTGGATTAACATCCCTGCCTCAGGATAGTTTATTTTGACAATAGATTGTTATTAGGGCGCCTCCCTCCGCTGTGCTTCGGGTCGGGTCGTCCGCCACTCGCTGCTCGCTCGGCCCTGCGGGCTCACCGGTGCCCGGTGCTGGCTCCCACCCCTGGCGCGACCCACCCCTAAAAGGCAAATTCAAGGCAAATCCAAGGCAAATTCAAGGCAAATTCATGAATTTGCCTTGGATGCCCTTTGATGCCCTCGGGTGGTTCAAAACCCTAATACGGATCCACATCAATGCTGACGCGGACATTGCTGTAGCCTTGGGTTTGCTTGATTTGTTCGGTGGCAGCGTGGATGTGTTTTTTGGCAAACTTGATCTTCTGCGGGTTCATCTCCAGTTTGATGAGCACATCGAGCAGGTAGTAATTCCTGACGCGGCCAACATGGGGTACCGCAGGGCCTAGCACCCATTCACCTAACTGTTGTTTGAGCCAGTGGGCATACAATTTCATAGCATCATTGACCACCTGCGGCTTCTTGTGTTTGAGGGTGATCCGAATGAGGCGCATAAAAGGTGGATAAGCAAACTCGTGCCGCTCCTTTAATTCACGACCATAGAAGGCCGCGTAATCGCCTTCTAGTACTTCCTTGATCACCGGGTGGGCGGTATTAAAAGCTTGGATAACCACTTTGCCCTGCCGGTGTTTACGCCCTGCTCTACCGGCTACCTGCAACATCAATTGAAAGGCTCGCTCCGAGGCGCGGAGGTCGGGAAATTGTAGGAGTTGATCGGCACTGAGTACGCCTACTACGCCTACCCGTTCAAAATCCAGCCCTTTGGTCACCATTTGGGTACCTACCAGTATATCGATTTTACCTTCCTCGAATTCGCCGATAATCTTAGCGTGGGCATTCTTGCCACGAACGGTATCCAGGTCCATCCTGCCAATTTTGGCATCGGGGAGGAATATTTTCAGCTCATCTTCTATTTTTTCTGTTCCGAAGCCCTGCATGGTCAAGCCCGTGCTGCCACAAGCCGGGCATTCGGTGGGGAGTTTGGTGCTATAGCCACAGTAATGGCACTTTAGCATCTCGTGAAACTTGTGATAGGTCAGGCTCACATCACAGTTGACGCACTCGGAATGCCACGCGCAGGTAGGGCAGCGATAGGTTGGAGAATACCCCCGTCGATTCTGAAAAAGGATGGCTTGTTCTCCTCGTTCCAAAGCAGCCTTGAGTTCATCGATCAAGGTATCCGTAAAGTGGTTATACATACGCTGCTCCAGCTGTGCTTTACGGGCATCGGCGATGATGATTTCAGGGAGTTCGATCCCGCCGAAGCGGTCGTTCATCACGACCAGGCCGTATTTTCCCTTCTGGGTATTGTGGTAGGTTTCCAAGGCTGGTGTAGCCGTACCTAGCAATACTTTGGCCCCAAACTGGTGTGCCAGGACGATAGCCGTATCCCGGCCATGATAACGAGGGTTGGGGTCGCGCTGCTTATAGCTAGGGTCGTGTTCTTCATCAACAATAACAAGCGCGAGTTCCTGATAAGGCAAAAACATGGCCGAACGCGGCCCCACCACAGCACCCTTACCCGCTTGTACTTTTTGCCAAAGCTCAATTCGTTCGTTGTGATTGAGGCGCGAATGATAGACCATCACATCGTCTCCCAATACCTTTTGTACGCGTTCGATGATTTGGGTGGTCAGGGCAATCTCTGGTAATAAGTAGAGGACCTGGCCGCCCTTTGCAATAACTTCTTGCATCAGTTCCAGGTACACCCTCGTCTTTCCGCTACCGGTAACACCGTGCAGTAACACGACGCCTTTGTCTTCAAAGTGTGTTTTTATTTCTGCTAATGCACGGGTTTGCTGCGTAGCGAGTGTTGATGCATCCAGAGTATCTTCTTCGTAGCTCCCTATACGGCTAATTTCGCGTTCGTAAACCTCAAATATTTCCTTTTTGACCATTGCTTTAATGACCCCATTATCGGCATTTGACTGCCGAATCAATTCTGATTGGCGCACAAACTCTTGTTGCTTACTTGTTTGAATGTAGGCCAACAGGGCTGTTTCTTGCCTCGTAGAACGCGAGACCAGCTCGAAAGCAAGGTGCAAGCTATTAGGGTCGGAAGCATAAGGCTCCTGAAAACGAACACAAAGAATCTTCTTGGGTCGGTATTTTTCCTTCAGGTCTTCCTTGAGGTAAACAATGCGCTTGTCCAGCAAGCGGCGGATTATTGGGTAAACGGTCTTTTGTCCGAGGATGTCCTGTAAGTCATCGATACTGAGTTCTTCCTGAATCGAAAGCGCCTCGGCTATCAGGTATTCTTTATCACTCAATAAGGCTGGATCCTGATGAAAAAGCGGGCCGAGCGTTACGCGGGTTTCGCTGGTGAGTTTAAAATTTGCGGGTAGCGCTGCATTCATTACTTCGCCCAAGGAGCAGAGATAGTAGCTGGCCATCCACCGCCACAGTTTAAACTGCTGTTCCGTAACGATGGGTACTTCGTCAATGACACTGATAATGGGCTTGGTACGTTGCTGGACGGGTGCCTCCTGGTGTACCCGCATGACCAACCCTGTGTACAACTTACTTTTCCCAAACTGCACCTCTACCCTAACGCCTATCTTTATTTCGGGCACCAATTCTTCAGGCACCGCATAAGTATACGGCCGTGCAATGGCCAACGGCAAGATGACATCTACGTAATAGCTTGTGGCAGAATGAACAGGATGTAAGTTTTCTTGAGACAAAGCGAGGGATTTAATACTAGGTAGAGGACTTTCTCAATGCGAGCTTATTTGAACCATATGAGGTAATATAAGGACATGTAAGATTTCTTAGCTGTAAAGCTAGCGTTTTTGTCCAATAATTAAGTTCAAGTACTTAGCAAAAGTTATTTTTTGTTTCACAAAAACACGGTATAAATGTATGATCGCAATAATACGATTACCCTACCTAAACGTATGATCGCAATGGTACGATTAGCCCTTCAGCAGCTTCAATGCCTCTTCCATCATTTCCTCTGCATCAGCCGATAGCAGTAGCCGCTGGCCTTCTCGCTCCATTTCGTTTTGGTAGAGGGGTAGTTCTGCCACAATACGGGCATCGAGTGCACCGAGCGACCAAAGCAACGACTGCATGGCACGCTCACCTCGGGGGGTACTGGGCGTGAAAGTAATGGGCAACACGGGCTTGCCTACTAATTCGCCAGAGCTGGCAATCCATTCGAGGGCATTCTTCAGTAGTGCCGGAAGGTTGTGGATGTATTCTGGCGTGGTGATGATAACCGCAGTAGCAGATTGGAGGGCCTGCCTCCATTCGATTACAGGCGCTGGCCAAGGTGCGTGATCTAAGTCTGGCAAAAAAAGTGGCAGCTGAGGCAATCCAGTAAAATGCGTAAAGCGATAATCAGGAAAAGCCGCAGCAATGGCTTCTAACAACAGTTGGTTGGAAGAACCGGGGCGCGCAGAACCAGAAAGGGTGAGGATATTCATCTTGGTTGTTGGTTGTTGGTTTGGTGGAGATATTACGACGGAGGTACAACCTACGCCGAACAGGGGGAGTGAGGATGTTCATTTTGGTTTGATGGTTTGTTGGTTGTTGGTTGTTGGTTGTTGGTTGTTGGTTGTTGGAGATATTACGACGAAGGTACAACCTACGCCTAACAGGGGTAAAGATACTTATTGGTGGAGGTCCAAACTTTGAATATCCGATGATACCTTGACTATTTCTGGCAACACTAAATCGGCCTAGCGATGTGCAGTAGCTGCCCGGCACGGGTAGGCCCGCAGGGCTGAGTGAATAACGAACTGCGTAACGTAGCGCCCGAAGGGAGGCCCCAAATTCAAAGGGCGAAGTATCACAGTTCTAAAAAATGCCTAATTTAGGTCTCAAATAATGACCGATCGACTATGCTACCTATACTTACTTTCACACAACTTGCGCTGACTACCTTTTGGGCTATCGTTTTTGTACAATCGGGCCTAGACAAGGTGCTGGATAGAAAGGGGAATCTCTCTTGGTTGAAGGGGCACTTTAAGCATAGCCCTCTAAAGGGAATAGTGCCTTTGTTATTGAGTGTACTGACCATTGTAGAGCTTACGGCAGGTATACTTTGCGTGATTGGAATTACCCAGATCGTCATTAGTAACGACCTGACGTTTGCGCAATACGGCATACAACTGTCTACGGTCGCATTACTGATGCTCTTCTTCGGCCAGCGTATGAGCAAGGATTATGAAGGAGCTGCTACTATTGCTACTTATTTTGCTGTAGCGCTATTGAGCCTTTACTTAATCGGATAAGTGAAATTTTGAATCTACCCTAATTTACCTCTCCATTTTCTGATAGTAAAATAGCGATTTGCCGCGTGGACTCGAAGCGGGCACATACAATGATCAACATCACCATAATGGGGACGCTCAGCACCATGCCCAATACCCCCCAGATAGCCCCCCAGGCAATGAGGGACAGGATAACCACCAGCGGACTGATATTGAGCGAGTTGCCCATCATGCGAGGTTCCAAAAAATTCCCAACCAGTACCTGAATAAGCCCTACTCCCATCAATACCCACAGCCCTGCCCAAGGGTCGCCCTCCTGCAAAACAGCGATGATAGCGGGAAAGGTGGTCGCTATTAAAGAACCGATACTGGGGATATAATTGAGTAGAAAGATGACGATGGCCCAGAGCAAGGGCGTATCCACACCCAGAATATTCATTACAATATAACTGAGGGTGGCTGTAATGAAACTCGTAAGGGTTTTGATGGAAATATAATTACCAAAAGACGCATCAATCTTATTGACCAATTCCATTGTCTGTTGGTAGCGCTCTTCTTCCTTAAATAACAGGCGATGCTTTACCGAAAAAGTTGATTCTTCCATTAGTAAAAATATGACATAAAGCACAATCATAAAGCCATCACTGAGCAATTGGCTTAAGCCATTGACTACCGGCTGCAAGATTTGAGTAAAATCAAAACTGCCCGTAAAATTTTGGATGTAGTCAATAAAGTCAAAGTTGAATTGCTGTTGGAGGTAGTCATTTAATACCGCCACATTGGCCTCATAGATAACAAGCTTGTCGGCAAAGGTGGCGATACTGCCTATAAGTAAACGAGAAACGAATGTGAGTACACCAAAGATAATGACAAATACCAGCGTGTTTTGTAACCAACGAGGAAAGCGCCGCTTGATAAATCGGTTGCGTGCGATAAAGTCCCGAATATCTTTGACGAGGTACCAAATCAATAATGCTACCACAAATGGTAGTAACAACACCTTGGTGACAACCAAGATGTAGACAATAGCAATCAGCAAAATAACGGTATGGGTAGTCTTGATCATAATTACAGCATAGCTTAAAGCTAAAGTACATGAATTGAGAGTAGTGGTCAAGGCTTTTTGGAAGCATCTTAACAATGTGGCGCTAATTACCGTCCAATTACGCACAACGAGTGTTCGATAACGAACATTTCTCCAACATCAAGACAACCAACAATACAACATAACTCACTTAAAATCAAAAACTTACATACTACTAAGATTTTCGGCACGCCACTTGCCTATTAATAAGCGAACCCGATCCTCTTTTCACCCAGGGGAAGACCAAAACCAAAAAAGATGAAATACCCGACTGTTATTATTATCCTTTGCACCCTTTTCTTTTTGAACTTTAGCAATGACTGCCCTGAATGCGTCACCAGCGATACTTTTTTACTGAGCACCGAAGAAACGGTACTGCGTGATGAGCTTCGCCGCGAGTTGGTGGCTGATCAGCTGGTGGGCAATAACGAAGGCATAAAAATTGAATTTGAATTCCATGATCTCTTTATCAATGAAGTTATTCCTGCTGGTGAGCTGATGGCCAAATACCAGTCTTTACTTCGGGTGCATGGCATTGAGGCTGGCCCTCAACGGCAGGTGCTTATTTCTCCTAATGGAAAGATTGAGATTGGCGATTATGATGACTGGGGCCAACTACTTGGTGCGCCTATCCGGCTTGGAAAGGCTGTGGCCAGCGCAGAATAAAACACCTATTCAACCTAAAAATACTACGCTCTATGTATCCAAATACAATGGAAGACCGCCCTTACCGTAAAGCGGCACCTAAGCCTGGTTTATTGCATCGGATTTTGAACCACTTAAGGCACCTTAGTTTTTTCTAGCTACACCGGTTTTCAACCACTTAAGGCTC
>NZ_JBOEFX010000018.1:119432-171468 GCF_050633125.1 Lewinella sp. | reverse complement strand
TAGGTTTTTTATCACATAGTCATATGGAGTTTATGATTTTAACGTACTGACGCAGGCTGAGTCAATGCCGAACGAGTTATCTTCATTAGCGATGCTGGGTGTAATTGAAGGAGGGTACCGATTGAGCGAGTTGTTGGAGGTTGATGCCCATGGCTTTTACGCGTTGCCAAGCGGCTAGGGCTTCGCTGATTTGAGCAGGTTTACTTGCGCCTAATACGACCGATGATACGGCAGGGGAATTTAAGCAATAAGCCAATGCCAAGCCCGAAAGATTTTGTTTGCTCACCTGTTTAAGCATTTCGGCTTGTACTTTTTCAACTTGTGCTATGCTGTGGCTGAGGTATGATTGAGGGGGCTTGCCTGCGAGTAGCCCTTTGGCCAATGCTCCTCTAACCAAAACGCCATGATTGGCTTGCTGGAGATGACCAAGCACAGCCTCTTCGGGGCGCCGATCCAACAGGCTATACTGCGACATACAGCTTGCTCCCTGAGACAGGGCTGTCCATTTACGAATGGTATTCGGGCGAATGCTGGAGATGCCATAAGCACGGATTTTTCCCTGGTCTTTTAATAACTCAAAAGCTTCGATGACTTCTTCGAGTGGATCATCAATGGTACCGCCGTGCAGTTGATAGAGGTCAATGTAATCGGTACCCAAGCGTTGTAGGCTGGCCTCAACGGCGGTCATGATGTACGCCTTGCGTGGCACCCAATCCCAGCCGCTACCGTCTTCTCTCCATCTGTTGCCGACTTTGGTGGCGATGATGACCTCCTTGCGGGTGGATGCTAAGGCTTTGCCAACGATGCGTTCGTTTTCCCCTTTATCATAAAGATCGGCTGTATCGAAAAAATTGATGCCACCTTCCAGCGCTGTTTGAATAATTTTCGCGCCCTCCGCAGCGGAAGGGAAAGACATGCCGCCAAGTGCAATGCGGGAAACACTCATGGAGGAAGAACCGAGGGTAGAAAAATCCATCATAGGGTTTTAACATTCATCTTATTAAAAATTGCCATAGGAGAAGAAACTGTCCGAAAACAGACCATAATCTGGCATAATCGTCTTTTATCTCAACAACTTAGGCCAACGATTAGTTACTTAAGTTATAATAGCTAAACTAATTCTTTATTATAATGAAAAAGCAAGCCATTTGGAATGGACAAGTTATTGCGGAAAGCAATGATTTGGTACGTCTCGAAGGAAATTATTACTTCCCTGCCAATAGCCTAAAGCAAGAATTCATCAAAGAAAGCACTACCCATACTGTTTGCCCATGGAAAGGTACAGCTTCCTACTATTCTCTGGAAGTAAATGGGCAAACCAATGCCGACGCCGTCTGGTACTACCCTAGCCCCAAGGATGCTGCTAAAGAAATCACGGATCGGGTTGCCTTTTGGAGAGGAGTAGAAATAAAGGATGCTTAATTAAGGTCTTTTATTGCGCAGAAAAAAAATGGTGATTTTTTTTAAGTTTTCCAAATAGCTAACACTCTTGAAATGAACCGTTTTGTTAACTATTTTGAAAACAAAATCTCCATTTATTTTCGTGCTGTTCTTTTATTGCGCAAAAAATAATCACCCAACAATTATGACAACAACCCCTACCCTAGCCAGCGCAAAACGCTATCTCCTCCGTTATCAGGAGATCCGACAGTGGAGTGTACAATTGTGCGCACCGCTTTCTGCGGAAGATTATGTGGTGCAACCTATTGGTGATGTGAGCCCACCGAAGTGGCACCTGGGACACACGACGTGGTTTTTTGAAAACTTTATCCTTCGGGAACATCTTGACGATTACCAGCTATTCGATGAACGCCTAAACTGGTTTTTCAATAGTTATTACGAAAGTCAAGGGCCGCGAATTTTACGTACCAGCCGCGGTAACATGACGCGGCCATCCACAGCAACCATTCTCGCTTATCGCGAATATGTAGATGGAAACCTGACCAACTTACTGGAACAGTATCAAGAAAAACTGCCTGAAAAACTGGCGCAACTTCTGGAAATAGGCTTGCAACACGAACAACAACACCAGGAGTTATTGATGACGGATATCAAATATATCCTAGGCACCAACCCACTCTATCCAGCTTATCAGCAAAGTGAGGAACCTACCAAAAACCAACGTTTTCCTGAAGGTTGGATCAATATTGAGGCGGGGCTTTATCAAATCGGCCACGATGGCGATGGCTTTTGTTGGGACAATGAGCTGAGCCGACACCAGGTTTATCTTGATCGTTTTGCTTTAGCAAAAAGACTGGTGACCAATGGTGATTACTTGGCTTTTATGCAAGACGGAGCTTATGAACGTTTTGAACTGTGGCAAATGGAAGGCATTGAATGGGCCCGGCAGTTGGATATCAAAGCCCCTTTGTACTGGTATGAACAAGATGGGGCATGGTTTCATTATACCCTCAACGGTTTACAACCTATAGATTTGGCAGCTCCGGTTACGCATATCAGTTTTTTTGAAGCCGATGCTTATGCTCGCTGGGCAGGTCATCGTTTGCCTACCGAACAGGAATGGGAAGTGGTTTGCCAACAGCAACATCCTGAAATTCCCACCAACGCCAATTTTGTTGAAGACAAAAACTGGCACCCGATTGCACCAACTAGTGATGAGGACGACCAACTACTAGGCAATGTTTGGGAATGGACCAACAGCGCCTATCTTCCTTATCCGCGGTACCCAAGACCAGAAGGGGCATTGGGCGAATACAATGGCAAATTTATGATCAACCAGATGGTATTACGTGGAGGTTCTTGCGCGACACCACATTCTCACATTCGGGCAACTTACCGCAACTTTTTCCAAACCGATAAGCGTTGGCAGTTTACGGGCATCCGCCTAGCCAAAGACCTTGATTAAACTGGTATCACTCACCGTAGGAAAATCAATCCATTGCTTCTCAATAACTTTATTTCCCGTATGAATACTACTACCTCTAGTCCTGCAATTACCGAAACCAGCACTTTTGCTGTTGATATTGAAGAAGGCCTCAGTAACTACCCGAAGCAGTTATCGAGTAAATATTTTTATGATGCCGCTGGTGATCAACTTTTTCAGGATATCATGGCTATGCCGGAATATTACCTCACCAACGCTGAATATGATATTTTCACTCGGCAAAAGGCAGCCATCCTTGAAGCATTTGGTGACTCGACCTTTGAATTGATTGAGCTAGGTGCTGGTGATGGAACCAAGACCAAGATTTTACTAGAATATTTTCTCCAGCAAGAAGCAGACTTCACTTATCGGCCAATTGATATTTCGGGGAATGTCTTAGAACAACTGGCCGCTGATTGCGCACAACAATTTCCTAAGCTCAAGGTAGATGCCGTAAAGGGGGATTATACGAAAGCTCTTTCTCTGATTAAAGAAGAAGACAATCACCGGCGTAAAGTCGTACTTTTCTTAGGTGGTAATATTGGCAATTTCCCATTACCCAGCGCTAAAACATTTATCAAAGAATTAGCAAGCTGTCTTTCCCCCGGTGACTTGCTGCTTACCGGTTTTGACCTAAAGAAAGACCCTAAGGTTGTACAGTTAGCCTATGATGATCCAGCCGGCATTACCGCCGCCTTCAACCTCAATTTACTCGCCCGGATCAATAGAGAGCTGGGTGGTGAATTTGACCTTGATAAATTCATGCACTGGGAAACCTACAACCCACTAAATGGTGAAGCACGCAGCTACATTGTAAGCAAAGAAGACCAATTGGTACAAATTGAGCAGTTGCAATTAAGTGTACATTTTGCGGCCTGGGAAGCCATAGCCGTAGAAGTATCCGCCAAATACAGTGAACGCGATATTACCGAACTGGCAGAAGAAACCGGCTTTGTGGTCAACCATAATTTTGTGGATCAAAAAGCCTATTTTGTGGATAGCCTTTGGGAATTGAAACAACAAATATGATTGCAGCTCACCATATCGAACAAGTTCATTATCCGCCTGCCAGTGAATTGGTTCCTTATGTGAGTTCCTATTGCCATTATAAATTAGAAAGTCACTTACAAAAAGACACCCTATTTTTCCTACCTGAAGGAATCGTCGAGATTATCTTCCAGCATGGCGCACATACCCACTATACCCATCCCATCAGTAAAGAATGGCTTTCACGTGAGCAGGCATTTGTAGGGGGCTTGCATACCCGGGCCTACCAAATGAAAATTAGTGAACCCGGATTTGCTTTTAGCATTCGATTCCGCGCAGGCGCTTTTGCTCATTTTGTAAAATTGCCCGTTCACGAGCTAAAGAATCAACTCTTGAGCCCCGGCCTCATCTGGGGGAAAGCAGGGCAAGAATGGCAAGATAAACTAGCATTAACCAAGTCTATTGATCAGAAAATTGAGCTTACTGATCAATTTCTGCAAAGCCAGTTTAGCGCATGTTCCCCCTTTCCTACTGCGATTTTGCAAAATTTTATTCACCAAAAAAATGGCCATTGCAAGGTGAGTGATCTGGCCAAGATAGCCTACCTAAGTCCGGCTCAATTTCGGCACCGCTTTAACAGTCATTTTGGGGTTCCACCCAAAACCTATTTGCAGCTCTACCGGCTAGGTCGAGTAAAACACCTTCAGGCAACAACCACTAATTTACGGGATTTAGCTTTTCAATTGGGCTATTATGACCCCTCCCATTTCCACAAAGAGGTGCAACTTATCACCGGGCTTTTGCCAAAAAGTTTTTGCCAGCAGCAGGGGTAATTGTAGAACCAGCGTTTTTTACAATTGCATTGCTTTGAAACTGCCTAAATTGGTCAAAACAATCGATTTATGTGGCAACGAACGTTCATCATGGCCTTCTTTCTCCTTCCCTTACTGCTTGGCGCCCAAGGGAATATTCTATCCACTTATAGCCAGGGTAAATACAGTGATTGTCTGGCGAATTGTAAGGAACAACTTGAGGCAAACCCGAAAGATTCCATGGCTTTATATATTCAGGGGCTCTGCCTCATCCAGGCGAATGATTACAAATCTGCCTTGAAAAGCTTGGAAGCAGCTGTTGAAAACAATTTCCAACCTGCCGCGAATGCAAAAGTACAGCAAGCGCGCTGTCTTGCTCAGTTAGGCAAACAAGAAGAAGCGCTAGATTTGTTGAGCAAGCTCGTCAAAGAAGGATTTAGCAGCTACCAGGCTTTTGAGCAAGAGCAATTCGAAGTTTTTGCCCATCAAGAAAACTTTCAGAACCTAAAAGACAGTGTTCATCGGCGGGCATTTCCCTGCTTTTATGACCCCAACTATACGCATTTCGACTTTTGGTTAGGGGGATGGGACGTTTTTGTCGGAGACATCAAAGTGGGCGAAAACACCATCACCAAGCAGGAAGGAGGCTGCTCCGTTTTGGAACAATACTCTACGGCACGCGATTACATAGGGCAAAGCCTCAATTTCTATGATCCATCAGATGGTTTATGGAAGCAATTTTGGTCAGACAATACCCAAGGGCTGACCAAATATATAGAGACTGAACGCCGACCAGGTTACCTTCAATTTATATCCGAACCCAGTAGTACTCCTACCAGCAACGGCACCCTTCGCATGACTTTTACGCTACAGGAAGATGGATCTGTACGCCAATTTATAGAGCAAAAACAAACCCCGGAAAGCGAATGGCAAAGTGCCTTTGATGGGAGATACGTGAAGCGAGAAAATAAGAATTAGGGAGTATCCCAAATAGTGTGTCTCGCGCAGAGACGCAGANNNNCTGGTTATCAAGTAGATACATTTCGATAGTTTTAGTTAGACACAGTTGACTGGGCACTTTCAAGAATTAGAAAACAGTCTTTGAGACAAAGTCATCACCCGGCTTTATTCGTATTAACACGAGAAGGTTCGCTGCCCTAAATTTAGGCAGTGGACCTTTTTATTTGAGTCGCTGATATCATGAATTTCGTAAGATCACATAGCTATACCCGTTACTAAGTGCCGGGTATACATGATATCCTTGCGAATCAGAAACCTTTATGCTCTCGGAATTTTTATTCCGTACCTTCACAATCAAGAATCGCCCAAATTATCTCCGTATGGATTTTCTGCGTACCCCTGACGAACACTTTCAGCACTTACCTGACTGGCCTTTTCAACCTAACTATATTGAATGGAACGGGATGCGTATGCATTATGTAGACGAGGGCGAAGGGGAAACCATTTTACTCCTTCACGGTGAACCCAGCTGGTCGTACTTGTACCGCAAGATGATCCCCGGTTTAGCGAAAAACCACCGGGTAATTGCTTTTGATTGGTTGGGCTTTGGCCGATCTGACAAGCCCACGCAGATTAGTGATTATACTTTTGATTTCCATTTCCAAAGCTTTCATCACTTGCTAGACCAGCTGCAGCTCAAGGATATTACCTTGGTTGTCCAAGACTGGGGAGGCTTACTGGGTTTACCAATGGTGGGCCAACGACCTGAGTTATTCAAGCGGCTGGTCATCATGAATACCTTTATTCCCGACGGAACAGAACCTGGTAGTAAAGCCTTCAATATTTGGAGGACTTTTGCCCTGAAATCACCTGTTCTTCCCATTGGTAGAATCATTTCGCAAGGGACACATCGCCCGCTAGATCGTGCGGTACGCAAAGCCTATGATGCACCTTTCCCCAATGCGAAATACAAGGCAGGAGCCAGAGCTTTCCCTGCATTGGTGCCAATGACACCTGGCGATCCGGCGGTACCTTACATGAAAAAAGCCAGAGAGGTGTTGGGGGGGTGGCAAAAGCCTTGTTTGGTGGCATTTTCCGACAAGGACCCCATTATTGGTGGTGCGCGTGGCTTTTTTGCAGACCTTGTCCCTACGGCGGAAGGTCTGCCTGAGAAAAGAATTAAAAACGCCGGCCACTTCCTTCAGGAAGATGCCGGCGAAGAGATTGTCGAACATATCCTGGCCTTTCTGGGCAGGCATGTCTTAGCTTGACTTTAGCCTTTAATCATTTTGAATAAGCCATACAAAATAGCTCCATAAAAAACGGTATTACCACCTGAACCAACCGTAAGTAGAAGACCGACAGCAAATATAGCAGCACCAATTGCACGGCCGGTATTACTTCCGCCTTCCTCGGCAGCCATTTCTTCTTTTTGGGCAATTTTCTTTTTGATCCAAACAGCAATGGTTTGTTGATCAGCAAGTGGGCCAGCGCATTCAGTCACAATGTTTTTCAGTGGTACGCCAGTGTCCATCATTCGGTAGACTTCTCTTTGCAAGGTATTGACTGCTGATTGCCGACCTCCAACAATAACTTGCTCCCTGAGACTTTCTTCCAGTTTACCCGTTAATTGTTGCCGAATCTCTTCATCTGATTGCCCTTCATTTACCCACGATTCTACTTGCTCGGTAAATTCTTTACGGACGTCCCTTTTTACCTCACGATAAATACGGTCAACATCCCTTTGATAGGCGCCATTGTTTTTTAAAAAAGTCTTGATTTCTTCGACCGATTGGAGTGCGAGAAAGCGTTCTTTTGCTTGGCCTTGTAGATTGGCCAGCAATTCATTTCGATTTACCATTGAGAGAGCGTTTTAAGGTTTTAGCTTTTAAATAATGGCAAAATTAAAATTAAAACTCGCTTTTTCAAACGGATTATCAAAAGACCAGCACTCCAAACCATTGAAGGTGATGGAGTGCTGTCCTAATTCTAATCAAATCACTATATGATTAACCACCATATTGTACTGTACCGCTTCTGTCAGGTCCTTTAAATTGAAATGCCCATAGGGCGCAGACCCGTAAGATTTCTGCCCTGTTTGTCCTGGCAGTTTACAGGTATTTTTGCCGTAGACGATACACCCGTAGCCTACAATTTGATCTGCGGATGACCAAATGCTGTAGCGGTAAGCCCCCTCGTAAGCGGAAGAGCTGTTGAGGTCGACCAAATAATCGGAAACGCCATAAGGGCCATACCAACCCCACATGTAACCTGGGTAAAATCCATTGACATCATCACAAGTAGGTACACCGCTGGCGTAATAGCAACTCACCAGGCCCTGGTTGGCTCCGGCTATACCTACGAAGGCATCTACACTACTCGTCAGAGAACTACCCACAGAATAGGAACCACCATCGTTGGGATCGTAACCAGCACCGCCTTTTACTGCCTTACGGCCTAAAGTTACGCCCATGGAGTGGCCAATGATATCCACTTTGCTCGCGCCGGTATATGCCAAAACGGCTTCCACAAACTTGCGGATGCGCATCACATTTTCTTTGGAGTGGTAATTATTTGCAGCACTGGATGCATCCGCATCACCCCATGTAATCGCATACAGTTCGGCTTCAGTATAGCCCTGGCCTAGGAAGTAATTTAGTGACTCTGTCCAACCGCTTTGCCCGAATTGGGTGCCCACGGCTTTATCAGAATTGCCGTGAATGAAAATTACGGGTTGCTTCGTTACAGGCGTATTGTTATTCGTTTTACCACCATAGCTATCTCCCACAATATCGGTACGTGAAAAATTGTAACTGCCATAACCATTGGCCGATAGCCAGCTTTGAAAATGAGAGGTAAGCGTAGCACCTGTTGGCACAGACCTGCCTTCTGAGGGAGTAGACAAAGCCCTGGTATCGTAAGTCGAAAGGCTGGTTTCTTCCCAGTAATCTTGTTCTGTGCTTAAATCAGGGCCTGTTCGCTCATTTGTTTCCTCTGGCTTCTCACAAGAGAATAGAAAAAACAGCATAAAAACTAAACCAAGCTGTAGACTATTGGAATAAAACATCGGCAATTAATTTGGTTAAGGAATTATTTTTCGCACAAATCACGATTGCAAAATATTATTCCAAACCCAAACCACCAGTCTCTTTGTCGTTGAAAAACAGCTACTTATACAAAACAGCAAGGGTAGACTTTTTGCGAAGACTGCTCACAAAAAACCACATAACAAACTGATAATCAAACAAATAAACCAGCAAAAAGAACACCGTCGACTTCTTGACAGGGTCAGATGCCTCAAATGAGCGGAATAGAACACAGATTTAACGGATCTGACGGATTTAACACAGTTTTTTTTGTAAAAGTTGCTCTTTCGACTAGCAGTCACCATTAGTTTCCTCAGCTATCGCAAAACTTGCGCCTCAACACCTCCCCAGAGTTGTTCAAATTCCGCGTAGCCATTGGCAAGAAGGAAAAGTTGCTGGTCTTTGCGCAACAAAACGGTAGGATAACCCCGAACACCCCACTGGCGGTTCAGTTGAAATTCGGCCTTTGTGGCGGCTATGATTTCTTCACTGTGAAACAGCTTCAAAAAGGCTTCGTAGTCCAATCCAAGGCTTTTACAAATGGGGGCATAAAAAGTGTCGGTCGCAGGGTCTTGATTTTGCACATAAAAGTGATGCTGCACCAATTCAAAAAAACGATGCTCCAAAGTGGGGTCCATTGTGCGGGCTGCTACTACTGCCCGGCAGCTGGGCTCGGTGTCATAGTTGAACGATTCGCGCTCGAAAAGGGAATAGCCAAAGGGCTGGCCGCTGCGCTCGTTCACTTCCTCCCAGTGATGCTTGAGAAAATTTTGAAACTGCTCATTCCAAGGGTCTCCACCACCGGGCCGCAAACCACCTACTACAATACGAAAAGGGATGCCCTCTTGCGCGGCACGTTGCTCTAGTTTATGCAATGCAGGAGAGATGCCCCAACACCAGGAACACATTGGGTCGCCTACATAAATAATTTCTACGCCATCTTTTTGCTCTACAGCAACCTTATCACTTTCCACTTCGGGAATGATACAGAGGCCCGTTTCCGGATCACAAAAGAAAGGCGTATCAGATTGGGCATTGCTCATGATCAGGCAGGAATTAATCAGCATTATTAGTAAGAAAATCCTCATGCCTTAATAAGATGATGTGAGGTAAAATTGTTTAATGCCAACGCATTTTCTACAAAAAAATAAACCATATAAGGGATTATAAGAACTTCTCTTTTAAAACACTTAAATGACCTTATAATCTCTTATATGGTTCAAAATATATTATTCCCCTTCCTTTATTTCTGGCTTGCGTTTATTTCGCAAAAGTGATACTCCAAATCCCGCGCAGATCTCCTGGTGCATAGCCTATGGCCTCGTCTTTGGGGTAAAGTCCTTTGATCAAATCGTAATCTTCTTCCTTTAGGGTTTCTCCCAGTTTACCGTGGCATTTCAAGCAAGCTTCGCTCAGGAGGATAGGTGCGTAAAAAGCTACGTCTCCTGCACTGTTGGTCTCCACTAAAGGTTTTAAGACTTCTCCGGCAGCAAATTTAGCGTGGTATTGATCCAAGGCCTTTTTTTCTGCTGGCATAGGTGCATCTTGGGGTTGACGAATTTTCAACGATGTCCGTCTAATGTTTACCTGATGTGCTTCAGATAGGCTGTCAATCAAAGGTAGTCCGGCAATGTTACAATATTGTACTGCTTCCGGGACACCGCCCTTTTTCATTGCTGCCATCAAGCGCCCGGATAATGCCTTGAAAGATGCTGCCGCAATTTCGCCCCCTTGTTCCAGGTAATATTCATCGGAATTTACCGCCTGCTCTTCCTCCTGTTGGGAAGCTGATTGGTTGGTACAGGTTGCGAGTACACCGATTATTACGGCGATGCTGAGAAAGTAAAATAGATTTTTCATAGTCCTTTTATTGCGCAGAAAATAAAACGCGATTTTTTTTGAGTTTTTCAAATAGTTAAAACACTTAAAATGAAGCGTTTACTCAACTATTGTGAAAAACAAAATCGGTTTTTATTTTCGTGCTGTTCCCTTGTATTGCGCAGAAAATAAAACGCGATTTTTTTTTGAGTTTTTCAAATAGTTAAAACACTTAAAATGAAGCGTTTATTCAACTATTGTGAAAAACAAAATCGGTTTTTATTTTCGTGCTGTTCCCTTGTATTGCGCAGAAAATAAAACGCGATTTTTTTTTGCGCTGTTTCTGGTTTTCTTCTTAGTCCAATTCCAAAATATACCATTCTATCGCTGCTACTTCCAGATTAGCGCGACGGCCAATTTCTTCTGGTGCATAATTTCTGGCCAGATAACTGATAATTGGCGTTTCATTGGCACCTAAATCCCAGAGTCCTTGGGTTTCCTGCATCCATCGGATCATCTGTGTCCAGCCTTCTTTGGTAGCTTTGTTTTGGGTAACCAGCTTGGCCGAATGACAAGCAGTACATGTTGCTCTAACCAATTCAAACCCTTCATCATAGATCAAGCCCGTGGGTACGTGGATGCCATTGACGATCTCGTCTTCCGGCGAAAGCAACGTACTTGCCCGGGCAGTAGCTTGCCTTTCAATAATTGGAGGCGCCGGAGCAAACATAGATGAAATTTGATCTCCTGCAAGCAAGTAGATGAAGCAAACAATACAAGCTGCTAAAGCGAGATTAAGCATCAATAGCAATGGCCGAAAATCTACTGGCGTATTTTTCATCAGCTCACTACTTTAATCGCAATCCGATGGCAAGCATTATTCAAATAGCCGCGCGGATTCCAGCCGGGTAGCAGCATGGGCTGAGTAGTGCCCGTATTGTCAGTGGCGCGAACCCACACCTCGTAGTAGCCCTCTTCGGGGAAACTGATTTTAGCATTGAAATGCTGCCACGCATAACGATTGGCCGCTGGTTCTATGACGCACGCTTGCCAATTGGCACCAAAATTAATGGAAAAGTCTACCCGTGCGATATGTGTCTCCGCCGTCCACGCGTGGCCGCGAATGGGTAGCTGCTGCCCCAAACGGATGGTAGCTCCCGTTTTCGGGAAAGTCAGCAACGACTTGACGGGCATCTGCTCTATGATGCACATGTCTTCGTCTTCGACCTTACTGCCTGGGGCCACAGGTTTACAGGGTACCCGGTAAGATTGCCCCGTCATTTTCGGGCCATCATGCACTTGGTTACGGATGACGATCTTAGATAGCCATTTCCCAGAACAGGATGCCGGATAGCCACCAAATACCAGCCGCAGCGGGTAGCCATTCAAGCGCGGAATATCCTTGCCGTTCATGGCCCAGGCGATCAGGCTTTCGTCTTCTAAAGCTTTCGTAATAGGGACCCCACGGGAAATCACCACCTTGTTGGGGTCGCCAGACAGGTGGGTGTCTTCGCCGTAATAACCAATGTAAACAGCATCGTTGCCAATGCCCACGTCTTGCAAAACGTCTTTAAGGCGGATGCCCGTCCAGTTGGCACAACCTACTGCGCCAGTCGACCACTGGTTGCCTTTGGCAGGAGGATTGAATTCTTTGCGGCCATTACCACCACATTCCAGCGTAAGCTGGTAGGTGTAGTGCTGGAATTTGCTTTTCAATTCTGCCAACGTGTATGTTTTCTTCTGGTTGGCCGATTCTCCTTCAATGGTTAATGTCCAGTTTTCCAGATTGATATCCGTAGGGGGAATGCCGTTGTTTCTAACAAAGAAAAGCTCATTGGGCGTCACCTTATCATCCAACAAATGCGGGGGCGTTTCCGCATTGATGGGTTTATCGTTCAAAACCACTAATCCTGGATGCTTGCCGGGTAGTTGAAAAGGTTCGTTGGAGTGGGCCAGGCCAGCCGGTATCATGCCCATTGGAAAGTGTTTAGCAAAGACCATCTTACCTCCCAAGGCCAAGGTCATCGCCGTCAGTGCGCTCTTTTGCAGAAACCCACGACGAGAATTTGCTACTCCTTCCCTACCCCACAGTTGGTGCTCTGCCTCGGTGGGGTCTTCGTCATACCATTCGTGTAAACCTTTTCGGAGGTGATCTTTAGCTGACATGACCTTTGTATTGCGCAAAAAATGAATTTATCATTCGTTTCTGTGCTGTCTTTTTATTAATTATTGGGCGGTTCCTGTTCCGTCTTGCTAAAGCCATAGATCGATTGGGTAGCAAAATCGTCAGGAAAAGATTCTATGCCCGGAAAACCTAATCTAATATCCTGTCCAGTGTGTGGAATATAAGCCGTTTTAAAAATATAATCCCAAATCGCTAAAGTAATCCCAAAGTTGACACCGAAGTGGCGCTCTTTGGGTAACTCATAAGCATGGTGCCAGATGTGCATCTCCGGGCTATTGAACAAGTATTTCATTAGTTTCCCTAACAACAGGCTTCCAGCTACAGCTGAACCCAGTACAATTCCCAAGCGTGTAATTAAGGTCGGATCTTGAACGAGACTCACATCTAACAGGCCTTGTGAAACAATAATCCCCAACAGAGCACCTAATATGCCTCCCGTAAGGTAACCACTCACGCTGATGTTGGAATGATTGTAATGCCCCCAAGCCAAAGTAAAGATATGGATGATGAAGAAATCGTAAAGCCCAATACCGAGCAAAGCCAGCGGAATATATTCCAGCGTACGGTAAACAATGTTTTCCATCCAGTGGTAACGCAAATGTGCCGCAAAGCCCATCTCCTCTACCGAATGGTGTACTTTATGAAACTCCCACAAACGATCAGAGCGGTGCAGCAAGCGATGAATCCACCACTGGATAAAATCACGAACGACAAAACCTATCAATAGAATGGCCCATAGCGGAAAATCATTGAGCGGATTTTGTGCCTGAAGATCGAATCCACCCGTAATGCCTTTGATACCATCGTTGAAGAGATTCACCACAACATTGGACGCCGCACTGTAAATAATCAGTGAAAACAGAAAAAAATTGAAAAACATATAAAAAGCATCCAACCAAAAATCTTTGCGCAGGGTAGCCTGTTTTTTTCGCCAGGGAATGGCCACTTCCAGCAGTAAAAAGAAGACAGAAACGGCGATCAACCAATAAAAGTAGTTGTCCCAATCGGGGTGCGTTATTTCGTGCCAAAGGTAATTGCCGTAACCGGTGTAGCCCTGAATGAATAAATCCCAGTATTTTTCCACAGTTTTTCTATCTTAAATTTGATGGAGATGGATAATCAAGAGGAGCTAGATGAAATCGTTTGGTTGGAAAAACGTAGGCTGGACTTCAGTCCGGCCACAATCGCAATATCTTCCCGCTCGGACTGAAGTCCAAGCCACGTCTTAAGCATTCAAGCCCAAACGATTTCATCTAGCACCGATCAAGAAAGATAAAATTAATAGACTTCCCCTGTTTTTCCTGTGATGTGTATCACATTTTAGGGTAAATAAAATAATCAACCTTTACCTATGAATCCACCCCTTACCATAAAACCCGTTTCGGAAACAGCGCTTCCGCTGCTTCGCGATTTGGCAGAAGCAACCTTTGTGGAAGCATTTGGGCCAGTGAACACGCCCGAAAATATGTCCGAATACATCTCCAAAACCTTTACCCTTGAACAGGTTCGAGCCAGTTTTCAACAAGAAGGTGTATCCTATTTTATGGTGTGGCAAGATAGCGAAGCCATTGCCTACCTAAAGCTCAATGAAGGAGCTGCACAAACAGAGCAATCCCTGGAAAACACCCTGGAAATAGAACGAATTTACGTCAAAGCCACCCACCAAGGGCAAAATATCGGGCAACAGCTCTTGGCCTTTGTGGTTGAAAAAGCAAGGCGAGAGAATAAGTCCTCGGTTTGGCTCGGCGTATGGGATCAAAATGAAGCAGCGATCAGGTTTTATAAGCGGCATGGATTTTCTACTTTTGACCAACACGAATTTTACTTGGGGAGCGATTTGCAAAATGACCTCCTTATGAAAATCAAGCTCTAAGCTATGGCAACTGCAATTATCATTGGCGCTGGCCCCGGACTGGGGCTGGCCTTGGCTGAAAAATTTGGGCAAAAAGGGTTTTCTATCGCCCTATTGGCTCGGAACGAAGAAAACCTTAGTGTTTTTACCAAAACACTGGAGAAACAAGAAGTCTTAGTTAGCACTCATGCAGTTGATGTCAGTGATTTTAAGGCCTTGCGGCAAACCTTGCGCGGCATTGCGCAGAAAGACACAGTGGAGGTGGTGATCTACAATGCCGTTAAAAAGCAATTCAATAGCCCACTCCAGTTAGATGTTGAAGAAATGGTGGATGCCTACCGGATGGATGTCGCTGCTGCGCTGCTGAGTGTACAAACCATCCTTCCCTTTATGCAAGAAAATGATCGCGGAACCTTTCTATTTACCGGAGGCGGCGCAGCCCTCCATCCATGGATGCAAGCGCCGACGATTAGCATTGCAAAAGCAGGCATCCGCAGCTTGGCTTTCATGCTAGCGGAGGAACTACAGGAAAGCCCTATCCAAGTGGGGACGGTCACTATTTTTGGCACCATCAAAGAAGGAACGGCCTTCGATCCTCACAAAGTCGCAGATGCCTATTACCAGCATTATCAACAAGGAGTACCAGAGGTGGAGGTGCAGTTTAAAGGGTAGTAGAGACTTAAAGCAAAATGGGAAATGGATTCCGAGCAATCGGGAGGAAGTGGGAAATTGGCCAACGCCGAGGCGTCGCACCGATACGTCTGTAGATGTGATGCCCGCTGGCAGGACCTGTATTTATACTTAGGGCGCAAGGCAGCGCCTGGAGCGCGGGGCCGGGACGGACCAAGGACAAGGGGTGGCAGCGGTACCGCAGGTAATAGCGAACAACCCGGTGCCGTAGTGGCGTTTGCACAGCAACGCCGCTACCGGCATGGCCCCTTATATACCCGTTACTTAGTGCCGGGTATAGATCAGGTTTAGGCAGAAGTCAAGCAGCTTTTCAATAAAAACAAGTCTACCGCTTGCATGTATTAACCAAAGTGTTTAACTTTATGGTTAATATGGCACAAGACAAAGAAACATTGATCCTGGAAGTAGCCCGTAAACACTTTGTACAAAAGGGGTATGCCGCTACACGTACACAAGATATCGCTGATGAAGCAGGTATCAATAAAGCTTTATTACACTACTATTTCCGATCTAAAGAGAAGTTGTACCACGAGATTACGGTAAGGATTTTAGACACCATACTACCGCGATTTGCTAAAGCTCTGGCTACAGAAGGAACGTTTTGGGAGCGCTTGGAAGTCATCGTCACTTCGTACGTCAACCTATTTCAGGAGCAACCCGACATACCGTTTTTCATCATGTCGGAATTATCACAGAAACAAGCCCGGTTTGTCGAAGAGCTAAAGAAAAGAAGTCATCATTTTCCAGCAGTACAGGGTTTTGTTTTAAGTATGCATCAAGAAATGGAGGCCGGTAACATCCGTAAACTACCGCCCGCTCAGTTGATGCTCAATATTATGGGAATGACCGTTTTTCCTTTTATCGCCAAACCCATATTTTGTACTGTTTTTGAATTTTCTGACAATGATTTCTCTAGCCTCATGGAAGAACGTAAAGACATCATTATGAACTTCTTAAAAGCCGCATTAAAGAACGATTGATTTTTTTTGACTTCATGTTAACCAAAAAGTTAAAACACAAAATTAAGGAACAGCACGAAAATAAAAAGCGATTATGTTTTTCATAATAGTTGAATAAGCGCTTCATTTTAAGCGTTTTAACTATTTGAGAAACTTAGAAAAAATCGCAGTTTATTTTCTGCGCAATACTAAGACGATGATCTTACAAAAATATTATTGCTTCTTACTTCTACTGACAACTGGATTGGTTAATGCCCAGGAAGCAACCGTGATGACGCTTTCTCTTACCGAAGCTTACGATATACTGGAAGAGCGCTATCCCTTGCTACGCAACGGAGCCTTGCTTGAGCAAATGGCACAAAACCAAAGTGCACAGATCGACGCTGACAGTAAGCCCGTCATTTCGCTAAAAGCAGATGGTCGATTGCAATCGGAGACGATCAACCTGGAGAGCGACAACCCCATGTTTCCACTGAACATCAGCCGCCCGTTGGTCAGTGTTCAAACCTACCTGGAGGCTTCGTACCTATTACTAGATGGTGGTCTCAAGGAAGCTCGTCAAAATCTAGTTGCCACCCAAGTAAAGACAGAACTTCAACAGCAGGAAGTCGACCGTTTCCAGCTCCGCGAACGCGTCAACCAGTTATTCCTGATCATCAGTGCGCTCCGTGAACAGGAGGTCTTGTTTGATTTGTCGTTGAAAGACCTCACCGCCCGACAAGAGCAAGTTCAGGCCGGTGTAGAATACGGCGTATTGCTACAAACAGAATTGACGCAATTGTTGGTAAAAGAGCAAGAAATCCTGGCGCAGCAAGACAACCTAAACTATCAGACGACAGGCGCTATTCAAAGCCTGGAACAATTATTAGACCTTCAGCTCAGCCCTACCGTTACTTTGACTTATCCGCCAATGGGGTCAACGGACATTCTTCCCGTTATCCAACGCCCCGAGCAGCAACTTTTCCAATTAAAACAGGAAGCTGTCTTGGCACAGGCTCAGCTGGTCGACAGTGAGCGCAAGCCCAAACTACAAGTCTTTGCTCAAGCAGGTGTTGGTTACCCAAATCCACTTAACCTCCTCGACGGAAATGTCGCTCCTTATGGCATCATCGGCGCAGGATTTAGCTGGAAGCTAGTCGACTGGGATAAAACCCGTTTGCAAAAAGAAACGCTTCAGTTACAAGCCACCCAACTCCAAAATGCTCGTGAAACTTTTGAATTCAATCTAAGTCAAGGAGAGGCACGCTACCGGGCAGAGATAGACCGCATCAATGCGCAGATTATCCGCGACGAAAAAATAGCCACTCTCCAAGCAGAAATCCTGGAACAAATGGCCGTTCAGCTGGATGAAGGCGTCATTACCTCCGCCGATTACGTCAATCAGCTTAATGCCGAACTGCGAGCACGCCAAAACAAGGCGGTTCACGAAGTTCAGCTATTGCAAACGCAGTTGAATTTTTGGAGCAGTCGGGGAGGGTTTTGAAATCGGAAGTCGGAAGTCGGAAGTCGGAAATAATGAGATACACGTAGAATAAGAAGGAGAGCACGCCACTCGCTAATACAAATACTTCCGACTTCCCACTTCCGATCTCCCACTTTGAAAAAGTGGTTCTAAACTGAACAACAATCAAACTAACTTAACAAACGTCAGGATAACGTTTTAATAATTAGCTAAAAATGAAAAATACATATCTTCTCTTCTTGATCACCCTCTCCTTCACTGCTTGCAAGCAGGAAGCCGCCCGGTCCGATGCTTACGGAAATTTTGAAGCGACCACCATATTGATTAGCGCAGAAGCTAATGGCCAACTTACGGCATTCCCCATTGAGGAAGGGCAAAAAATCAAGGCGGGGCAATTCCTCGGCCTTGTGGATACTACCCTCCTTCATTTGCAACGCGAGCAGGTGCGTGCCCAGATAGGCACCTTACCGGCTAAATTACGAAACAGTCTGGCCGAGATTGAAGTTCTCGACCGGCAACAAGACAACCTGGAACGCGAGCGGGATCGGGTAGCACGCTTGGTGGAGAAAAAAGCCGCGACCCCCAAACAGTTTGATGACCTAAACGGAGAGCTCACCGTACTCAAACAACGTATCCAAGCCGTACGCAGCAATACCAACACGGCCAACGGAGCTATCCTTGCAGAAAAACAACCCATGCTGGCACAGATGGCATTGCTGGATGAACAAATCCGTCGAGCCTACCTCTACAGCCCGGCCACAGGAACCGTACTCACCAAAATGGCACAAGCCGGTGAAATGGTAGGGATCGGTAGTCCTTTGTTCCGATTAGGGCAATTGGACACCATGCGTCTGCGCGCTTACACCAGCAGCAACCAACTACAAAATGTAAGCCTGGGCCAAAAGGTAGAAGTGCTCGTAGACGAGGGCCAAGAGGCTTACCGCCAACTCAGTGGCACCATCAGCTGGATTGCTGCTCAAGCAGAGTTTACCCCCAAAACCATCCAAACTAAAGAGGATCGCGTCAACCTCGTTTATGCCTTTGAGGTACTCGTGCCTAATCCGGAGGGCAAGCTTAAAATCGGTATGCCTGCTGAAGTAAATTTTGCGTCCAGCAGCAGCCAAGCCACCAACCAATAGCCCATGAACGCAGTAAAAATCGAGCATATTAGTAAAAGCTTCGGGGACCAAGCAGCCCTCAAGGATATCAATCTCGACATTGCGGCGGGCACCCTCTTTGGGCTTATCGGGCCAGATGGTGCGGGCAAATCTACCTTGTTTAAAATCCTCACCAGCTTGCTTATTCCAGACGACGGCAAAGCTACTGTCGCAGGACTGGATACGGTGGCAGACTACAAGCAGATTCGTCGGATCATTGGCTATATGCCAGGCAAATTCTCGCTTTACCAAGACCTTACCGTTGAAGAAAACCTGAATTTCTTTGCGACCATCTTCGGAACGACCATTGAGGAGAACTATCACCTCATCAAAGATATTTACGTACAAATCGAGCCCTTTCGCAAACGCAGAGCGGGGAAGCTCTCTGGCGGAATGAAGCAAAAACTGGCACTTTGCTGCGCCCTGATCCACGAACCGGAAGTCCTCTTTCTGGACGAACCCACCACGGGGGTCGACGCCGTGAGTAGAGCCGAATTTTGGGATATGCTCCAACGACTGAAAGAACACGGCATCACCATCATCGTAAGTACACCTTACATGGATGAAGCCTCTCGCTGCGAGGAGATCGCCCTCATCCAGAATGGCCAGATTCTCCAGGTAGATACCCCCGACAATATCCGGGAAAGCTACGAACAGCCTCTTTACGCTGTCAAAGCAGCATCTTTCTACCAGCTGATAAAAGACCTGAGGGCAGCGCCCTTCACCAAAAGAGTAGAACCTTTCGGCGAATACCTGCACTTGACCACCAGTGGCTATTTCCCAGAAGAAGCTATCTATAACCTACTGAAAGAAAAGCACCACGAACAGATCGAAGTAAAACGCATCAACGCTACTATCGAAGATGTGTTTTTGGAACTGGCGGGGTAAAGGGTGCGGGGTGCGGAGTGCGGGGTGCGCACAAACGTGAGGAACGAGCACAACTACGAATCCTGACCTTTCGTCGGGGACGAGTACAACCGCGAACCCGGCGAAAGCCGGATAAGCACAAAACAAAACCAATGTCCTACGCAATAGAAGCACAAAATTTGACCAAGCGATTTGGAGATTTCACCGCCGTAGATGCGATCTCTTTCAACGTGGCACAAGGCGAAATATTTGGTTTCCTGGGTGCCAACGGCGCGGGCAAGACCACGGCCATTAAAATGCTGATCGGACTGAGCCGCCCCACTGAAGGCGATGCTTCCATTGCAGGCTTTGATGTTTATCGGGAGACGGATGAAATCAAGGAAAACATTGGCTATATGAGTCAAAAATTCAGCTTGTACGAAGATTTGACCATTGCCGAAAATATCCGCTTTTACGGAGGTATCTACGGACTCAGCCGTAAGAGCATAAAGACAAAGACGACCGAGATAACACAAAAACTGGGGCTCGAAGAATACGCCAATCGACTGGTGGGCAGCCTACCCTTGGGGTGGAAACAACGCCTGGCTTTTGCCATCGCAGGGGTACATGAGCCCAAGATTATCTTCCTCGACGAACCCACCGGGGGCGTTGACCCTGCTACCCGTCGGCAGTTTTGGGAGATGATTTACGAGGCGGCAGACCGGGGCGTGACCATTTTTGTCACCACCCACTACATGGACGAAGCCGAATACTGCAACCGTATCAGTATCATGGTCGATGGCAGGATTGAAGCCCTCGGAAGCCCCGCCGAATTGAAGCAGCAGTTTCAGACCGACACAATGGATGAGGTCTTTTTGAAATTGGTTCGCGCCTAATAAAACAGCACAAAAACAAATGGGGCCTTCGTTTTTCAAATAGCTGGCTAAGCGGTTCATTTTAAGCGTGTCAGCTATTTGAAAAACCTCAAAGAAGGCTCAATTTTTTTTTTTGCGCAATACATAAGTAACGATGATCAAAATATTCCTGGCGTTTGTACGCAAAGAGCTGTTCCATATCCTGCGGGACCCCAGAACCCTGGCCATCCTGTTTGGTATGCCAGTGGCCTTGGTGTTGATCTTTGGGTATACCGTCACCAACGAATTCAAGGATGCCTCGGTAGCGATATTCAACGAAGCCAATGATAACCTTAGCTACCAGCTAGTCGATCACCTCACGGCATCTGGCCACTTGAAGCTGGTCACCTCTGTTCGTACTACAGCAGAGTTGGAGCAAGCCTTCCAGTCCAACCAAGTAAAAATGGGCATTGTCATCCCTGCGGGTTTTGAGGACGATTTTTTCCGCCAACGCAAAGCCGATGTTCAGCTCATTGCCGATGCCACCGAACCCAACTACGCCACTACGCTTACCAGCTACGCGCGGCAGATGATTGCCACTTTTCAGCAAAACCAGAACAGCACAAGTGGTGTGCGACCTTACCAGGTCAATACCGAAATCCGCATGTTTTACAACCCTCAACTAGAGGGCGCCTACAACTTTGTTCCTGGCACCGTTGCACTCATTCTCATGCTTATTTGCGCCATGATGACCTCCTTGACTATTGCCAAAGAAAAGGAAACAGGGACTATGGATCTGTTACTCGTTTCTCCGCTACCACCACTTGTGATTATCCTGGGCAAAGTAACCCCCTACGCCGTACTTTCCTTTATCGATGCCATCATTGTCCTCTTCCTTGGCTATTATTTATTTGATGTGCCCGTCCGCGGCAGCTTGGTACTTTTACTGGCTTTGGTTCTGCTTTACCTGCTGGTGGCGCTGGCACTAGGGGTACTTATTTCCACCAAAGCACCTACCCAACAAACGGCCATGATGACCTCTATGTTTGCGCTACTCATGCCTACGATGTTGCTCAGCGGATTCCTCTTCCCTATTGCCAGTATGCCCAATTTGCTACAATATATTTCGAAGATCATCCCCGCAAAGTATTTCATCCAGATCGAGCAGGCCATTATGCTCAAAGCAGCTGGTTGGGACGCCGTTGCTTTTCCCGCCCTCATTTTATTTATTATGCTCATTGTACTCCTCACTGCTGCTTGGCGCAATTTCCAGGTCGTATATAAATAAGCCTTATGCAAAGATTACGCTATATCATCCAGAAAGAATTTATCCAAATCTTCCGCAACAAGGCCATGCTCCCCATGATGACGGTGGTGCCCATTGTGCAGTTGATTATCCTGTCGTATGCCGCCAGCAACGAAGTGAAGAACATCCGTTTGGCGATTGTCAACGAAGATCACTCGGCCAGTGCGCGTCTACTAGTTCAAAAAATCGAAGCCGCAGACCGTTTCCTGCTCGTCGATTTCCCCGCTTCGGTAGCGCAGGGCGACGACATGCTACAAACCGGCGAGGTAGACATTGTCCTCACCATTCCACCCCAATTTGAGCAACATTTCTATCGCGAAAGAAGAGGCAACATCCAGCTCCTGGTTAATGCCATCAATGGGCAGCAAGCCAGTGTGGGAGCCGCCTATTTAAACATCATCACTCAATCTTTCAATCAGGAACTACAAGCCAACCTCAAAATAGTCAACCGAAATGGCCAACCACCGGCAATTATCAATGTCCCCACGGCCAACTGGTACAACCCCGAATTGAATTTCAAATACTTCATGGCCCCTGGTATCTTAGGCGAACTGGTGACCATTCTAGTGATGCTCCTCACCGCCATGAACGTGGTGCGAGAACGCGAGATTGGCACCATCGAACAAATCAATGTGACGCCCATCAAAAAATGGCAATTCATCCTGGGCAAGCTCATCCCTTTCCTGGGCATTGGCATGGTGCTTTTGACGGTGGGCCTCACCGCAGCCAAGCTCCTCTTCAGCATTCCTATGCAAGGTAGCCTGTTTGTCATTTTTGCCTTCTGTGCACTCAATCTTACGGCAGTTTTAGGGCTAGGACTCTTCATTTCCAACCTCTCCGACACCCAACAACAAGCCTTGTTCACCACCTTCTTTTTCGTGATCATCTTCATCCTCATGAGTGGCTTGTTCACCCCTATCGAGAGCATGCCCCAATGGGCGCAGTACCTGACCATCCCCAACCCTATCGCCCATTTCGTGAGTGTCATGCGGTCGGTATTACTCAAAGGAAGTACCTTCTGGGACGTCATTTACCATTTTCGAGTGACGGCGGTATTGGCGGTGGTATTTAACACGCTGGCGGTCTTGAGTTATCGTAAGGTAGAGTGATCAATTTTATAATGGGCCCTGCCGGTAGTAGCGTTGCGTTGCAAACGCTACTACGGCACCAGGCTATCCACTCTCATGCAGTGCTGCGCATTGCATACCGCTACTACCCCTGGTCCTTGCGCCCTCCGGGCACGGCCTCCACCTGTTCGGTTCCGGCACGCTGCCTCAATAGCTTGTCTTTGGCAGACGAAGGGACTCACTGCTTACCTAGCCAATCCACCACGTGATCCCGGAAAGCTTCCCATAATTCAGGAAACTGCGTAACATTGGGGATATGATTAACCTCCAACAAATAAGGTTGCCCTTGTGAATCAACCAGATAGTCATTGGCGATAAGGTCCAACTCCATCCCTTGTCGAATTCGAAGGGTGTCGTCCAGTAAATCTTTATTGATAGGCATAAATTCAGCCTTGGGAGAATGAATGGATTTTAGCCAGTCTTCTCCGTCCATATGTATCTGCCAGGAGCGCTCACCGATAGCAATCACCCTAATAGCTTCACCATCAATAAAAGGCTCAATAATGGAAGGCTGTTGTGTCGTGTAAGACGGTGTAAACCTTTCTTTATTTTCACCACAGTGCCAGTTGCCCCACTTGGCTACCCATTCGCCGGGCGTATTGAGGGAAACGCCCTCACTTGCGTATCCACGCATTAGGATAGGGAAATGAGTATGGCGCAGCGCCCTTACCAAACAAGGGAACTTGAGTCGGGCATTCATCATCGCGAAAGGGTTGGGATAGCAAGGGCCACCCCAAAGCGCAAGTGCAGAGAGGAAGTCAAGGTCATCCTGGTAAATTCCGTGATAAATCACGTGGTCAACAGGTAGAAAGCCACTCCTGTTAGTACGTTCCATCCAGAGCGTTTTACCTTCTACCTTTATCTTTGGCAGCATCTCGTGCCAAATGATAGGACCAAATAAATGAGCTTTTACTTCTTGAAATTCTGCTTGGTGTAAACCAATAATGCCGACTCGAGGAGGCATAATTAAATGTTTTTGATGAAAAATATATTCCGAGCCAATAACCTTAATAAGCAGAGATTTAGTTCCACGATTAGTAGTGGAGCGAAAATTTAGACCACCTTAGTTGACATCTAACAAGGAAAAATGTATACCATTCGAACCTTTAAAAAGGAAGATTTTCTCGTCTACCAAGCGTGGTTTAAAGACCCCGCTATTCACCGGGCACTGGGCCATGTAGATGAAGCGTGGCTAACTTATGTACTTGCTGACGAAACTGGGGTAGAATATGTGATGGAGAGAGAAGGCCAGTTAATGGGAGTCGCTGGTATAAGTTTTGCCAATGAGCAAAACCCTTTTTATGTGATTACCAATTTAGCTGTCAATCCTGGATACGCTGGAAGAGGAATAGGGTCGTTGTTTCTTAAAGAAATAACGACTAGAATTCCCTTAGAGCAGCATCAATATTGGGTCACTTTCGTAGAAACATTTAATGAACCTGCTCAGCGGTTTTTTATAAAAAATGATTGGACGCAAACCCACCGCGAGGATGAGATGATCAGGTATGAAAAACGACTATGACCAAACTGCTGCTGTAAAATCGGAGGTGAACCAATACCTGTAGCAATAAGCTCTTTGGCCTTAAATGAAAATTAATTCTCACTCAAAAAGTGGAACGTGATTTCAGGATGATTGTCTTGCGCCATTTTGAGGCTCCAAGCACTTTCGGCGAGGTAGACTACTTCGCCATCTTTATCTGTGCCTAGGTCGCGCTTGCGGCGTTGGAGAAATTCTTTCATCGCTTCCTCGTTGTCGCTGGTTACCCAACAAGCTTTGTGTAAGTTGAGCGGTTCATAGCGGCACATCGCGCCGTATTCGTGTTCGAGACGGTACTGGATAACATCGAACTGGAGGGCTCCGACGGTGCCAATAATTTTAGCTTGGTCAAAATCACGGATGAACAACTGCGCGACGCCCTCGTCCATCAACTGGTCCAGGCCTTTGTTGAGTTGCTTGGTCTTAAGCGGATCAGCATTGAGAACTACCCGGAATTGCTCGGGGCTGAAGCGTGGAATCCCTTTGAATCGCAATTCTTCGCCTTCGGTGAGGGTGTCACCAATTTTGAAGTTGCCTGAATCGTAGAGGCCCACCACATCACCGGGGTAAGCTTCGTCTACCACCGTCTTTTTGGAGGCCATGAAGCTGGTCGGGTTACTGAACTTCATCTTTTTGCCCTGGCGAACGTGGAGGTAGTTGGTGTTGCGTTCAAAAGTGCCCGAGCAGATGCGCATAAAGGCGATCCGGTCGCGGTGGCGGGGGTCCATGTTGGCGTGGATCTTGAAAACAAAACCGGAAAACTCTTTTTCAGTGGGCATGACAATCCGCTCTTCGGTAACCCTGGAGCGTGGAGTAGGAGCAATATCGACGAAACAATCAAGCAGTTCTTTGACCCCGAAATTATTGACTGCTGAACCGAAGAAAACGGGGCTAAGGTCACCGCTGAGGTATTCTTCTTGTTCGAAGGGTGGGTACACTTCGTTGATCATGTTTACCTCGGAGCGGAGTTCTTCGGCGGCGGCTTCGCCTACCATTTCTACCAGTTCCGGATCATCCAGGTTATCAAATTTGATGGTTTCTTCCGGGCGGCCCTGCTTGTTGTCGGGGCGGAAAAGGACGAGTTGTTGCTCGAAAAGATTGTAAACCCCCTTGAAGCGATCTCCCATGCCGATGGGCCAGCTTAGTGGGCGAGCATTGAGGTGTAGTTTCTGTTCGATTTCATCAATAAGGTCGAAGGCTTCCTTGCCGGGGCGGTCCATCTTATTGACAAACACGATGACGGGTGTTTTGCGCATACGGCAAACCTCCACCAGTTTTTCTGTTTGTTCCTCAACCCCTTTGGCAACGTCGATGACTACAATCACGGAATCGACGGCAGTGAGGGTGCGGTAAGTGTCTTCTGCAAAGTCTTTGTGACCAGGTGTATCCAGGATGTTGATTTGCAAGTCGCGGTATTCGAAGGCCATGACCGAGGTCGCAACGGAGATACCCCGCTGGCGTTCGATCTCCATAAAGTCGGACGTCGTACTTTTTTTGATCTTATTGCTCTTCACGGCACCTGCCGATTGGATAGCGCCCCCAAAGAGGAGTAGCTTCTCCGTGAGGGTGGTTTTTCCGGCATCCGGGTGGGCAACAATACCAAAAGTGCGGCGCTTGGCCAGTTCTTCGAGAAACTTACTCATCGTGTAATCCTTGAATTGAGGGCGCAAAGGTACGGAAGGTTTGGGGGAAATTTAGGAGAAATCCGTATTCAATGAAGGCTTTCTCTTGGACGTTGATTTGAACCATATAAGGCATGTAAGGTCATTTAAGTAACTGGAAATAGGTGTGTTGATATGTTTTTGTTTTTCTTGCAGAGCTTTAGGACCCACCCAAACCCTCCCTGAATGGCGGGCTTTTTGTATGAGGTGTAGGAGCGTAAAGCCTTTGCAGCTAGGGCTGCCCTTCCTCGATCCTGTGGATCGTTCCCGCCAGCGGGGTACATTTTGCTGCTAGTCGGTTAAGTGCGCAAGCCGGAGGCTGAAGCGCGAGGCCCGGAGGGACTAAGGACGAGGTAGTGAAGTGGTAGTGCGCTGCGCAGCACGCACTAAGAACGGAAAGACCGGTAGCCAGCGCAGCGCGGCTACGGCCCCAACTAAAAAACCAATAGATTGGTTAACTGGTCTATATGTTGACGAACCTGGCCACCGAAAACCAACTACAGGTCAAATTCATGAATTTGCCCTGTAGCTGGTTTTTTGCGCGTCCAACTACGACAAATCCCGCAGAAGGCGTATTTTACCCTTTGAAGAAAAAAACTTTCCATGGCCCGACCAGATTTTACCAACCAAGCTTTAGTCTACGATTTGCCCAACCTGCGGAATGCTACTGACGGAGGAGCTACGCCCATCACTACGCCTGAACAGATTACGCTGAAGAACAGCTTCTCGGCAGAGGATACTGCGGCGTATGATCATTTGGGTTTTGTGGCTGGTTTGCCGCCTTATTTGCGTGGCCCTTACAGTAGTATGTACGCGGTACGGCCTTGGACGATCCGGCAATATGCAGGGTTTTCGACGGCGGAGGAGAGTAATGCTTTTTATCGTCGCAACCTGGCGCAGGGCCAAAAAGGGCTGAGTGTTGCTTTTGATTTGGCGACCCACCGGGGCTATGATAGCGATCATGAACGGGTGCGTGGTGATGTGGGCAAAGCGGGTGTGGCGATAGATACGGTGGAGGACATGAAGATGCTTTTTGACCAGATTCCGCTGGATAAAATGTCGGTGTCGATGACGATGAATGGGGCGGTTATTCCCATCATGGCCTTTTATATTGTAGCGGCCGAAGAGCAAGGCGTGAAGCCGGAACAGCTGAGTGGCACCATCCAGAATGACATCCTCAAGGAGTTTATGGTGCGCAATACGTACATCTACCCGCCGCTGCCGAGTATGCGTATTATTGGCGATATTTTTGCCTATACAGCGGCTAATATGCCTCGATTCAATAGTATCAGTATCAGTGGTTATCATATGCATGAAGCAGGGGCACCGGCCGATTTGGAGCTGGCTTACACCTTGGCAGATGGCCTGGAATACATTCGTACTGGTCTGGCTGCGGGCTTGAAGATTGATGATTTTGCTCCACGGCTATCCTTCTTTTGGGGGATTGGGATGAACCACTTTATGGAGATTGCTAAGCTGCGGGCGGGTCGCCTGTTGTGGGCCAAGATTGTGAAGGAGTTTGATCCACAGAATGTGAAGAGCATGGCGCTGCGTACGCATTGCCAGACATCGGGGTACAGCCTTACGGAACAAGACCCTTACAACAATGTGGCGCGTACGGCAATTGAAGCGCTGGCCGCCACCTTGGGCGGTACGCAATCATTGCACACCAATGCCCTAGATGAAGCCATTGCTTTGCCCACCGATTTCTCGGCCAAGATAGCGCGGGATACTCAACTTTATCTACAGAAAGAAACCGACATTACCCGTGCGGTCGACCCTTGGGGCGGTAGTCATTATGTAGAATACCTGACCGGAGAACTGGTCAATCGCGCCTGGGAACTGATGCAGGAAGTGGAAGCGCTGGGCGGAATGGCCAAGGCCATAGAGAAAGGCCTGCCCAAGCTACGCATTGAAGAAGCTGCTGCTCGTAAACAAGCCCGTATAGATAGTGGCCGCGAGAAGATTGTGGGTGTCAATGTTTTTCAAACGACGGAAGCTTCGCAGATTGATATTCTGGAAGTAGACAATACTGCTGTGCGGGAATCGCAGGTGCAGCGACTGAATACATTGAAAGCCAACCGTGATCAGGCTGCTGTAGATGCTGCCTTGGAAGCCTTGTACGAGGCCGCCAAAAATGAAACAGGAAACCTATTGGACCTGGCGGTAGCCGCCGCGCGCGTGCGTGCTACCCTGGGCGAAATCAGCGCTGCGCTGGAACGGCAATACGGTCGCTATCAGGCGACTCACCGGACCATCAGTGGCGTATATGCCGGAGAAGTGACCAACCAAGACGTAGACTTCCGTGCCGCCCGCGAGCTGGCCGATGAATTTGCAAAGCAAGAAGGTCGCCGCCCTCGGATCATGATCGCCAAATTGGGGCAAGATGGCCACGACCGAGGCGCTAAGGTTATTGCTACCAGCTTTGCTGATCTGGGATTCGATGTAGACATTGGTCCACTATTCCAAACACCAGCGGAGGCTGCGCGGCAGGCTACCGAAAACGATGTCCACATTCTGGGAATCTCCTCGCTGGCCGCGGGGCACAAAACACTCGTACCGGAAACCATCGCCGAGCTGGCCAAGCTGGGCCGCGATGACATTTACGTGGTCGTTGGTGGCGTTATTCCTCACCAGGATTACGACTTCCTTTATGAGCAAGGTGTAGCTGGGATTTTTGGGCCTGGCACCAAGATTGCGAAGGCTGCTTCGGATATTTTGCGGGTGCTGGGGTAGGATTTGGGTGCGGAGATGCTTTGTGCGAGGTGCGGAGTGCGGTTTTGTGCGGGGTGCGATGAATACTTCCGGTTTTGATGCTGAACGTATGATCGCACTGGTACGATTGGGGGGCGAGTTTTAGTGCGGAGTGCGTGGTGGGAGTGCTTCGTGCTATGTACGTGTTAGGGTACGGAAAATGCTCCGATTTTAGATTTTTAGTGCTTTGTGCGGAGTGCGGTGCGCGGGGTGCGCGAGATATACTATTGTTAGAGCTTACCTGAAATTTAGTTAAATCCAAAGCTATGCGCATTTTTCTCTCTCTTTTAGGATTAATCATCGTGTTACCAATGCTGGGAGCGCAAACATCTCACCATTTTAGTGCCGTTATTGGGGTAGATTATTTGTCTCGTTCCGATAATTCAAGCCCTGGCTTTTATACGGAGTCACCCAATATTCATATGAGGGTAGGAGGGGATTACTCGCGAGAATTGACCACTTTTCTTCAATTGAGAACGGGCACGCGTTTGACTGGATTAGGGTACGATTCAGGGATTCAGCAATTAGTTGGTGGAATTGATCGTCCCAATCAAATTGATGGTGATATTAGTGCTTTTTTGGACCCTACGACATCAGCGGGATGGTATTTTCAAACGACAGATTTCTACCTTGAAATACCCTTGGTCTTTCGCTATCAGCCCAAATCTTCCGGCCATTTTTATGTAGAAGGAGGTTTAGCCGCCTACTTTTATTTGAAATCCTATTTTCGTAGTAAAACGAACTATGGAGAAAGAACAAACTGGGATGTTTCCAGGTCTGCCGATAAGCTGATTTCCGTATTACAAGCGAGCGTCGGTTGGGAATGGCCGATCAGCAAAGAAGGGCAGTTTTATGTACAGCCTGTATTTCGCTACTTCTTGATGGATAATACTTCGTTTAAAATGCTTAGTGGCGGGTTGGAAACAGGGGTGAGGTGGTAGTATCAAAACGTAACCCCCAACCGCAGCCCCAAATCAAGCAACCTCACATTATTGGTAAGGTCACTAATTATGCCTGCTTGTTCGTAGACAGGTAAGGTAGAGTAAGCGGCCTCCGGTTCTAGGGTGAGGACCGACTTGCTACTACTAGCTATCTCCCAACCGAGGCCCATATTGATTTTTGTGCCGTAATTTTTTGCTTCATCACCGATTTCACTGGATACGGAGATTTCGTTGTTGCCACATTCGACCAGAAAAGTATTGCGCGATTCCCCTGTTTTGAAAAAGTACTCGTAACCCAATTTTACATAAAGTCGATTGCCTTGCCGTTTGAAGTAGTACCGGCCTTCTAGTGGAACCCCGATGTATTGGATTGTAAACTCATTGGTAAACCAGGAGTTGTAAACATCAAAGCCATTGCCGTTGAAATCACAGCCGAGTGTGGGCGAATAGTCAATGGTAGAGAACCGGTCGATGGTGTATTTTATACCGGTGCTTATCGCAAATTTGTGACTCCATTGGTAGTGGACGATAAATTGGGCGTTCAGGCCAATGTTTTGGCTGTATTCGCCCAGGTCATTGTCTTCAAAAAAGACGAAAGCTGTTTTTGGGGTCAGGTATAACCCATAAGAAAAGCGATCTTCTTGTTGGGCAAACAAGCCGTTGATGGCGAGTAGAAAGAGCGTCAAAGAGAGGGTAGAACGTATCATTTTAGTGTGTTAGGTTTAAACTATCTGCGAAAGGTACTTATGTTTATATATAGTTCAAACCTTGTCTTGTGTAATGACGATCTTCGGCTTTTCCTTTTTTACGTCCTAGGCGATAAACGGAAGCGCATCTACGGGTTTATTCGTTTTGTAGACAGAATAACCTTTCTAAAAGATAGCTTTCTCCAAATTATTTGCTTTTTTTGTGCAACCCTCCCCAAGGAAGCCAAAGTTTTTGGAAATCCAATTATTGAGCATATAGAAACAAGGTGATCCAATTTGGGTTTAGTGAAAAAAAGATAAGCAACTGACTAAAAGAAAGCTGTATTCTTTTTCTTACTAAACCTTGAAACAAATTGGATCATCTTGTTTTAGCTCGAATATCTATAGCTGTATGATCCTTAATCGTCTGTCGTTGCTGGCTGTTCTGAGCCTGCTATTCGTTGCTTGCCAATCAGAGAAAAATAATATTGCTGAACGCCCACATGCACCCTGGGTTTTTCGGTCGGTGCTAGATGCTCAACCTCGGATGCTGACTGTAGCACTCCACGATAATTTGTGGCTGGCTTATTCAGCCCAAACAGGAGCACTGTCCAAAGCTTGGAGCGGTGGTGTCAATTTTGACGGAGCAGTTTATACCACCGTACACGGTCCTCAGCCTAGTTCTCTAGGTGATATTTGGCTCCAAAATCCTTATGAGCAACCTTGGAGAGTATTGCGAGGCGATAAAGAAGAGCGCCCGGTAATTCAGTATGGTGGTCATCACTTTGAAGAGGGGCAGGTTTGGATAAAATACCAGCTACGCCTCGCCGATGGCACTGCCATTGATATCAAAGAGCAACCCGAGTATTATACCAATGATTATGGACAAACCGGCTTTCAGCGGACTTTCGTCACAGAAGGGGTGCCCGCTGACGCACAGGTTTTGTTTATGCTGCATTATGAAAGTTTACCTACGGCCGACAATCTCCAGACTGATGGCGAATGGGTATCTCAGGAAGAATTGCTCAAAGGTAATAGTCGCCTAAGCAGCGTAGCCCTTGACGGTGTACTAAAGCTCAGTGCCAATTCAGCGACTACGATAAAGGCCCTTTTTACTCGCAGGCCAACCATCGAAAATGAAAATAAAGTAGTAGGCGCTGAGGAAGAAGAACGCCGCCCACTGGGCTACCGTCTTATTTCGCGAAGCGACTGCCGCTCTTGTCACAATACTTACCTTCAAACCATTGGCCCTTCTTATACAGATGTAGCTCGCCGTTATCGCAATACCGAAGAAAACGTAAGTATGCTCGTCAGCAAAGTCATGCAAGGGGGCGCTGGAAATTGGGGCGAAGCCGCGATGACCCCGCACCCCGACCTGCCGCCTCATCAAGCACAGGCTATGGTGGCATACATTATGTCATTGGATGAAGAGGAGGAAAACGCCTTGGCTGCAATTGAAACAGACGAAGGAGTTGATCTAGCCGCTGCGCAGCCAGCTGCCGAAGTAGCTGGAGAAGATTTTTTACCAGGAGGCATTGTAAAAGCATTTAAAATAAATAGTGGTGTACGGTCGGTGTTGGATGTCAACTACAAGAAGGAGCCTCTTTTTGCAGGCATTTTACCTAAAGTAGAGTTCTATGCCGCAGATTTTGGTGAACTCGAAGAAGACTTTGCCCTGGAAGTGACGGGATACCTTCGGATTCCGAAAACCAATAATTACACTTTTCGGCTGATTAGTGATGATGGCTCTCAGATGTATATCGACGATCAGTTGATGATCAATAACGATGGCCCTCACGGCGATCAGGCCGTCGACGGAGAAGTCGTTCTGGCAGAAGGCTACCATCCGGTACGGATACTGTATATGCAAGGCAAAGGTGGTCGCACTTTCCGGCTGACTTGGCGCTCCTTCGAGACCAATCGTTTCGAGCCGGTGCCTTCTTCCGTTTTGATGCACACGCGCGAGGCACAGCCCGCAGTGGTAAGTTCTGCGCTGAATACAAGTACCATTATTCCTGGCGATGGAGCCTCTCTCACGGAGGTACATCCGGCCTACACCCTCACCCAGGCCCGCCCCGACGGCTTTTCTCCAAAAGTAGGAGGGATGGATTTTCTACCTGATGGCCGTTTGGTCATCAGCACTTGGGATGCTGAAGGTAGTGTTTACATCGTGGAGGGCGTCAGCACTGGCGATCCCAGTCAAATGTCTTACAAGAGAATAGCTACCGGCCTTGCCGAACCATTAGGTTTAAAGGTGGTAGATGGCTCCATTTTTGTCTTACAAAAACAGGAGCTTACGGAGCTCGTTGATCACGATGGCGATGAACTAACAGACGAATACCGTACGGTGTCTAACGATTGGTTGGTGTCGGCCAATTTCCACGAATTCGCTTTCGGATTGGCGTACAAAGCTCCTTATTTCTATGGCGCGCTGGCGATTGGCATCCTTCCGGGTGGAGCGAGTGCTCCTAACCAGCCAAAAACGCGTGGCAAGGCAGTACGTATTCACGAGACTACGGGAAAATTGGAGATTGTAGCTGAAGGTTTACGTACTCCCAACGGTGTAGGTATTGGCGTTGATGACGAAATATTTATTGCAGACAACCAGGGGGACTGGCTACCGTCCTCCAAGATTTTACACGTTTCCGAGGGAGCTTTCTTTGGCTCACGTGCAGTAGATAGTAGCAGAGTGGCCCAACTTCGGATGAAACCTCCCGTTGTATGGTTACCACAAGACGAAATTGGCAACTCTCCGAGTACGCCCCTTTACCTCAATGATGGGCCTTACAAAGGGCAGATGATTCATGGCGAGGTCACTCACGGTGGCGTCAAGCGAGTTTTTGTAGAGAAAGTGGCTGGTGAATACCAAGGCTGTGTCTTCCGCTTTGTGCAAGGGCTAGAGGCAGGGGTGAACCGTATGGTTTGGGGCCCCGATGGTGCGCTTTATGTTGGAGGGATTGGTTCTACTGGTAACTGGCAGCATAGCGGAGGATTATGGTACGGCCTACAGCGCCTGAAGTACAACGAAAAACCAGTTTTTGAAATGTTGGCAGTACGTGCCAAAAGTAATGGTGTTGAAATTGAATTGACTGAACCACTAGACCCTGCTTTTGGTGCTGATCTTAACGATTATAAAGTACGCCAATGGTACTATTTGCCTACCAATGAGTATGGTGGCCCCAAGCTCGATGATCGCCGTCTGCCGGTGCAGTCGATTCATATCAGCAATGACAGAAAACGCATCTTCTTGGAATTGAATGGTATGGAAACAGAGCATGTCATTCACCTGCAACTCCCTAATTACTGGACCAGCACCGATGGCAAGAGCTTATGGACTACTGAAGCTTGGTATACCCTGAATAATATTCCGAGCGATGAACCAGGCTTTACTAATCCAGCAACCTTGCCTCCTGCACCTAATCAGCTTACTGCTAATGAGCGCGAAGCAGGCTGGAAGCTCCTTTTTGATGGCCAAACGACCAGTGGATGGCGCAATTTTGGCAAAGAAAGTATTGGCACCAGCTGGAAAGTACAGGATGGTACCCTAATGCTGGATGTGATCGCACGGGAAGATGGTGGCTGGCAAGCCGCAGATGGTGGTGATATCGTAAGTGCAGGAGAATTCGAGAACTTTGAGTTCCAAATCGAGTGGAAGATTGCCCCCTGCGGCAACAGCGGCATTATGTTTAATGTAGTGGATTCAAAAGACTACGATTACCCCTGGCAAACGGGCCCGGAAATGCAGGTGCTCGACAATACCTGTCATCCTGATGCGATGATTATCAAGCACCGGGCAGGAGATCTATACGATATGATTTCTGCTGTCCCTGAAACAGTCCGCCCGGCCGGAGAATGGAACCGAGCACGCATTCGCATCAAAGATGGTCAACTGGAACATTGGCTCAATGGTCGAAAAGTAGTCAGTACGGAGTTGTTTACCAATGGCTGGCAACAAATGATCGCCAGCAGCAAATTCAAGGAAATGGAAGGCTTTGGTCAGGCACGTAAAGGCCATATTTCACTACAGGATCATGGCGATCGCGTATGGTTTAGAAATATAAAAATCCGGGAGCTGTAAGCTCTTTTATCAAAGCATAAAACAAAACGAACAATCATGGAGCAAATTAGTAAAAATCGCTTATTCCTCGCCTGTTGCGTCGCGCTGGTCGTAACCGCAATGACCTTCGCAATACGAGCAGGTATTCTTACCGAATTGTCGCAACAATTTACCCTTAGTGATCAACAGCTGGGTTGGGTAAACTCGATGGCCTTTTTGGGCTTTCCTGTAGCAATGATTATTGGCGGATTACTTTACAATGAAGTAGGCCCAAAGCGAATGATGTACGCTGCTTTTTTTAGCCACTTATTAGGGTTAGTGCTTACCATTATGGCAGGAGGTTTTTGGGGCTTATTAATTTCAACCTTCTTTATTGGTTTTGCCAACGGTTGTGTGGAAGCAGCGTGTAACCCTATGATTGCAGATATGTACCACGATAATAAGACGACGATGCTGAATAAGTTTCACGTCTGGTTCCCCGGAGGGATTGTGATAGGTAGCTTGGTCGCACAGTTGATGAGCGGAATGGGCTGGCAGGCACAAATCGGTATTATGCTGTTGCCTACGTTGGTTTATGCTTACCTGATTTTTGGGCAAACCTTTCCTCAGTCGGAACACATCGAATCTTCTACCAAGGAGAACATCAAAGGGTTGGCTAATCCACTCTTTATCTTTATCGCCATTTGTATGACGCTTACGGCTTCCACCGAATTTGGGACCACGCAGTGGGTAGAGCGTATCCTTGGCAACGCTGGTGCACAGCCGATGTTGATTCTAGCCTTGGTGACGGGGCTCATGGCTATCGGTCGTTATTTTGCTGGTGGCTTGGTACACCGTCTCAATCCTACGGGGGTGCTATGGGCGTCAGCGGTCATTGCTGCCTTGGGGATTTATATGATGAGTGTAGTGACAGGGCCTATGATTTACGTAGCAGCTGTACTGTTTGCGATTGGCATTTGTTACTTTTGGCCGACAATGCTCGGGTTTACCAGTGAGTATATTCCTAAAACGGGGGCACTAGGTTTATCTTTAGTAGGTGGTGCAGGTATGTTTGCCATGTCAATTTGGAACCCGATTATTGGTGGCTGGTTAGATACCAATCGCGCTAAAGCACTTGCTGACGGCCTGGTGGGAGACGCTGCCGAATTGGCTGCAGGGCAGATGACACTGGGCTCGCTGGTCTTATTTCCGGCGGTCTTGATTGTGCTTTTTGGCGGCTTATACTTCTATATGCAGCGGCAACGAACCGCTATCGCCTAAAATTTTGAGGAACCAAAGCCCTGCAATGTGTAGGAGTATGCCTATCTTTGCCCCGCTTTTGAAAGAAAAATAAATAGAAACGATGGCAAATACCTCGGATATTCGCAACGGGATGTGCTTAGAGTTGAACAACGACAAATACACAGTCGTTGAGTTTCAGCACGTAAAGCCGGGCAAAGGCGCCGCCTTCGTGCGCACCAAAATCAAGAGTTTGACCAGTGGTCGGTTACTTGATCACACTTTCTCTGCCGGGCACAAGGTCGAAGAGATTCGTGTAGAGCGCCGTAAATTCCAGTACCTCTACGAGGATGATATGGGCGTACACTTCATGAATACAGAAACCTTTGAGCAGTTGGCTTTACCCGAAGCACTGATCGATCGTAAAGATTTAATGAATGAAGGCATGGAGGTAGACGTACTATACGATACCAACAACGAAGTTCCTTTAACGATGGAAATGCCTCAATACGTTGAAATGGAAATCACCTACACCGAGCCTGGTGTGAAAGGTGATACGGCCACCAACACCCTCAAGCCAGCAACGGTAGAGAGTGGTGCTGAAGTAAGAGTACCTCTGTTTGTAAATCAGGGGGATAAAATTAAAATTGATACTCGTTCTGGTTCTTACGTGGAACGGGTTAAATCATAAGTTATTAGATGGCACCTAATAGGTGCCATCTGCTTTTGATTATTTCTGTAATTGCCATTGCACGCCGGGATTGAACTTTTTCATTATCTTAGGCTGCAAACCAACCAATTCCTGACGCTATGTCAACCAAAGAAATACAAGACCTTCTAAAGCTGGTCAGTAAGCTGGAGCTATCGGAATTCAAAATGAAAGAGGGTGAATTTTCTCTTTCCATCCGTACCAAGCATTTTGTAGCAGGAGACAACGGTCAAGCTTCCACTGGAGCCACAGCTCCTTTGATGCCTATGCCAGCGGCTGCACCTGCCTACGCTCCGCCAGCTCCTGTAGCTGCCGCTGCTCCGCCAGCGCCTGCCCCTAGTAAAAAGGAAGACGCCCCAGTGGATGATGAATCCAATTACTTGGCTGTAAAGTCTCCTATGGTAGGAACCTTCTACCGGTCTCCTTCACCAGACAAGCCCGTTTATGTTAAAATAGGCGACATGATCGGTAGCGGTGATACGGTATGTATCATAGAGGCGATGAAGCTTTTCAACGAAGTAGAGTCTGAAGTGAGTGGTAAGATTGTAAAAGTATTGGTAGAAGATGCGCAGCCGGTCGAGTATGACCAAGTGCTCTTCTTGGTAGACCCTAAAGGGTAGACTGGCCAAGACTTTACTGCCTTTTTCCTAAGTTAAGCTTATGCGACTATGTTTAAGAAAATCCTCATAGCTAATCGGGGAGAGATCGCGCTGCGTATCATTCGTACCTGCCGGGAAATGAATATCAAGACGGTTGCCGTCTATTCTACCGCAGATCGCGAAAGCCTGCACGTGCGTTTTGCCGATGAAGCCGTTTGTATAGGGCCTCCCGCTTCAGCGGAATCCTACCTCAGTATTCCTAAAATTATGGCAGCGGTAGAAATTACCAATGCTGATGCCATCCATCCGGGGTACGGATTTTTGGCCGAGAATGCCGATTTTGCAGAAGTGTGTAAAGAATACGGGATCAAATTTATTGGCCCCGAACCTGAGCACATGCGTAAGATGGGCGATAAGGTGACCGCAAAAGAAACCATGATCAAAGCCGGCGTTCCTGTTGTGCCTGGATCTGATGGGCTGGTTAAAGATTTGGCCGAAGGCCAGAAAGTAGCTGCCGAAATCGGTTTTCCCGTTATGATCAAAGCTACGGCTGGTGGCGGTGGCAAAGGAATGCGTATTGTACCCAAAGCCGAAGATTTTGAGAAGAATTGGAATTCTGCTCGCCAAGAAGCCAAGGCTTCGTTCGGTAATGACGGTATCTATATCGAAAAATTTGTTGAAGAACCTCGCCATATTGAATTCCAGATTGTAGGAGATCAATTTGGTAAAGTTGTCCATCTTTCGGAACGCGATTGCTCTATTCAGCGTCGTCACCAAAAGCTGGTCGAAGAATGTCCTTCTCCATTTATGACCGATGAGTTGCGCGAAAAAATGGGCGCAGCGGCCGTACGTGCAGGAGAATGCATTAAATACGAAGGTGTAGGTACCGTAGAGTTTCTGGTAGATAAATACCGCAATTTCTACTTCATGGAGATGAATACCCGTATCCAGGTAGAACACCCCGTAACGGAAGAAGTTATTGATCATGATTTGATCAAAGAACAGATCAAAATCGCTGCGGGCCATCCTATCGTAGGAGGCAATTACCTCCCTACAGGCCACGCTATGGAATGCCGTATCAATGCGGAAGACCCGTTCAATGGTTTTCGCCCTAGCCCAGGCTTGATTAAGTCTTTTCACAGCTCAAAAGGCCATGGTGTGCGGGTTGATACTGCCGTTTACGCAGGATATACCATCCCTCCGCATTATGACTCCATGATCGCTAAACTCATCTGTCGGGCTCGTACCCGTGAGGAGTGTATCACCAAAATGGAACGAGCACTCGATGAATTTATCATAGAAGGGATCAAGACCACCGTACCTTTCCACCAGCGCCTTATGAAAGATCCGAAATTCCGGTCTGGTGATTTCAATACTGGTTTCCTCAATGATTTCGATCTGGAGGATCGGTAGTTGTAGCGTTTTTTAATAAAACGTAGAATGGGAATTTGGAACAGCTGTTTCAAATTCCCATTTGTTTTTTTAACAACAATATCGTAATTTTGTACCCACAAAGTAATTACAATGAATGTACCTATCGTAAAAATCGGCAATTCTCGCGGTATCCGTATTCCTAAGAAGGTGTTGGATCGCTATCATCTTGGTGAAAACGTGGAGATGGAGTTCAAGGACGATTGTATTGTCCTGAAACCCAGCCCCGATGTACGTGTAGGTTGGGGCCAGGCTTTTATGGAAATGGCTGCTCAGGAAGATGACCTGCTCGCTATGCCAGACCTCTTTCCCGAAGATGAAGCACTCCTTGATGAATTGATTGGAGACGAATTGATAGAAATATAATTTTTATTTCTCTTCCACCCTTCCAAGGATTTTAGATGTAAAATTTCAACTCTTACACTGGTCAACAAACAAACCATCTAACCCTTTATAAAGTCGGAATGCGGAATTGAGAAGTCGGAAATAAAATTGGCTTGTCTCTCTTTTCAAGATGACCAGAACCCTCTAACCCTCCCCCTCCTCCTTTCCCATGTCTAAAACTCCGACTTACCGCCAATACCAAGTTGTTGTTGTCAATCTTGAACCGACACTAGGTAGCGAAACCCGTAAAGTACGTCCCTGTGTGATTATCTCTCCTGATGAGATGAATGAGCATTTGCGGACGGTCATCATAGCTCCGCTCACTAGTCAAAATAAGGGTTATCCCACGCGCGTGCCAGTTAATGTAAACAAGCAACGTGGCTATGTGATGCTAGAACAAATTCGCACCATCGATAAACGCCGGATTTCTAAAACAGGTGACCGCTTGCGCCGAACGGAAATCAATGACCTTCGCAGGGTGATCAAGGAAATGTTGTATGACTAGCGTTGATACTGTGGCCTAGCGATGCGTAGTAGTGCCGCTGTGGCGGCAGACCCAGGTCTCCTGGGGCCGAGTGAATAACGAGCTGCGAAGCGTAGCGCCCGAAGGGAGGCCCCTAATATTTTCAACCACTAAGTGCCGGGTATATCAATAAAAGCAGTGTAACGCCGTACTAAAGCTGTGCTCGCTAAAAATAGCTGGGCACAACTTATCAGGGGGGCAATGGGTTCTTTTTTTCGACGCGGCATATTGCGTCTTTTACTGTTACCTTTGCAACATGAAAAGTTTCTGGCGTTTACTTCGTTATTTGAGTCGCTACCAATCGCTGGTAGTTGCGGCCATTGGGTGCAATATCCTTACTGCTGTTTTTACGGTGATCAGTATTCCGATGCTGATTCCCTTTTTTCAGATATTATTTGACCGGACAGAGATGGCCGAAGCACCACCATCCGAGCCTATGGGCTTGACCAATATTCCGGAGTATATCAACTACCAGTTTACGGAATTGATTACCACTCAGGGGCAGGAAACGGCGCTGGCTTACGTGTGTATCGCGATTGTGTTGGTCTATTTTTTGCGTAATATCTTCAGGTATTTGGCTTTGTATTTCATGGCTCCTGTACGCAATGGTGTGATTCGTGACCTCCGCGACGAAATGTTCGAGCAAGTGCTTACATTGCCACTGTCTTATTTTGGTGAAGAACGTAAGGGCGACTTGTTGTCTCGCCTTACCAGCGATGTGCAGGAAGTAGAATCTTCTATTCTGAATATGTTGGAAGTTGTCTTTCGTGAGCCGCTCATCATTACTGGTGCCTTGGCGTTTATGATCTACGTAAGCCCTGGCCTGACGGTTTTTGTATTTCTTTTGATCATCTTTACGGGGGTGGTGATTGGTGGTTTGGGTAAACGGCTGAAGCGTACGTCTACCCAAGTGCAGGATCGTCTGGGGCACCTGTTGAGTTTGGTGGAAGAAGGCTTGGGTGGCCTACGGATTATCAAAGGGTTTGCTGCGGAAGATTATCAGCGGAACAAATTCTCGGGTGCTAATAATGATTACCGCAACCTGCTGACAAAGCTCCTTCGCCGGCGAGATCTGGCCTCGCCTTTATCTGAGTTTTTGGGCATCGCTACGGTAGCAGCCCTGTTGTGGTATGGTTCCCGGCAGGTATTTAGTGGGGTATTGGATGCTGAAACTTTTATCACCTTCATTTTTGCCTTTTATAATGTCATTGATCCGGCTAAAAACATTGCCAAAGCGACCTCTAATATCCAGCGAGGTATTGGCGCGTTCGAGCGTATCGAGCAGCTGCTGGATGCCGTAAACAATCTGCCGGAAGCGACTGATGCAAAGGCAATCAGTACTTTCAATCAGGGAATAAGCTACCGCCAGGTAGGTTTTCGTTATCGGGATGTAGAAGGGCCGGTTCTTCAAAATATTGACCTGGAAATACCCAAAGGCAAAGTCGTAGCGCTGGTGGGTGCATCGGGAGCTGGTAAAAGTACTCTGGTAGATTTGCTTCCTCGCTTTTATGATGTCACCGAAGGCGGCATTTTTATTGATGGGGTAGACGTTCGTCAGCTACGTCGGCGTGACTTGAGGAGACTGCTGGGTATTGTTAGCCAGGAGGCGATTTTGTTTAATGACACCATTTACAATAACATCGTTTTTGGCTTGGAGGGCGTGACGCAGCAAGCGGTAGAGGAAGCCGCTCGGATTGCCAATGCCCACGATTTTATTAGTGCAACCGAGCATGGCTACGCTACGAATATTGGTGACCGTGGCAATAAGCTTTCTGGTGGCCAGCGGCAACGGCTCACTATTGCGCGAGCGATCTTACGTAATCCACCTATCCTTATCCTGGATGAAGCGACTTCTGCCCTTGATTCGGAGAGTGAACGTCTGGTACAAGATGCCCTTACGAAACTGATGCAGGGCCGTACCGCCATAGTGATTGCTCACCGCCTGAGCACTATCCAACACGCCGATGAGATTATCGTGATGCGCGAAGGCCGTATCGTCGAGCGAGGTACTCACCTGGGGCTGTTGGAGCAGGGGGGAGAATATCGGAAATTGGTGGCCTTGCAGGGGTTGGAGTAGGGCGCTCACTGCGTTCGCGGAGGTGCTCTTCCAATAACTCGGAATCGCGAGGTGTTCGTTCCGATAACTCGGAAATCACGGTAGTGTTCACCCGTTGCACGAGATTCACGAGGGTACTCGCTGCGCTCGTGGTTTTTTGCACCTATAGATAATGTATCTGTCCTTTCAGGCGATTCTTTTGCCACGCCTACCCGCGAACGCAGTGAGCACTTCCACGATTCCGATTTATCAGAAGAGCACTCCCATGAGCGAAGCGAATAAAAAAAACACTCCCAAAACCCAGACACAAATTGTACCTTTGCCCCTCATGAATTTACCCCTCAAAATAGCCCGTCGCTATCTATTTGCCCGGCGTTCCACCAATGCCATCAATATCATTACTGGTATTGCAGTTTTTGGCGTAGCTATTGGCACAGCGGCTCTTATTTTGATTCTTTCTGTTTTTAATGGCTTTGAAGACCTCTTTCTGACGCTTTATAACAGTTTCAATCCTGATGTGACGGTGACCCCGGCGCAGGGTAAAACCTTTGCAGCCGATTCTGTTATGCTAGAGGATCTTTACCTCCTCGAAGGGGTGGATGTGATTTCACAAACCTTGGAAGAAAAAGCACTCTTTGAATATAAAGACAACCGAGACTTTGGCCTTCTCAAAGGCGTAGACGAATACTATAAGCAAGTTACGGGTATTGATTCCACCGTTCGGGAAGGTTTCTATAGTCTGGAAGAAGAAGGAGTGAGCATGGCCGTAATAGGGCAGGGCATTCGCAATAAATTGGGCATTGATGTTGACGATCCCTTCAATCCCCTTACCGTTTACTGGCCTAAAAGAAAACGCGGAGGTCCTTTTGATACCCGCCCTTTCAAGTCGGTTCAGGTACAGCCTGTGGGTACTTTTTTGGTGCAGCAGGATTTTGAGAACCAATATGTACTTACCTCGCTAAAGCTGGCGCGCGAGTTGCTGGATCGGCCCGATGCCTGTACTTCGTTGGAAATCGACCTTAAGGATGGTTTCGAAAATACGGGGATATATGATGAAATTAGTACCATCGTCGGCCCGGACATGGAGGTCAAAAACCGTTACGAACAAGAAGCTTCTTTCCTGCGCTTGATGCGGGTAGAAAAATGGTTGAGCTTTGCCATCGTTGGCCTGATGATGCTCTTGGTGAGCTTCAATCTTATAGGGGCACTGTGGATGATCGTACTGGAAAAACAACCCGATATCGCCATCCTGAAATCTATGGGGATGACAGAGAAAGGGGTCTACCGCCTTTTTCTTTATGAAGGCCTGCTCATGTGTGGTGCCGGTATTTTACTGGGTTTTATCCTTGCTACAATAGTTTATGTCCTTCAAGTTACAGTCGGCATCATCACCCTTCCGGGCGGTATGCTCATCGATGCTTACCCCGTGAGTTTGCGGTGGTTTGATTTCCCACTAGTCGCGCTTACTGTTGGTACCATTGGCGCATTGGCTTCGGTTTTACCCGCCCTCAGAGCACGTCGGGTTTCTGCCATCATTCAGTCAGAATAGATTAGAATTCGGAGATCGGAAGTGGGAAATCAGAATTAAACGGGACACACGTAGGGTACTATGTAGCGTTTTGTATATCTATTTCTAAATAGTATTCGTCTGAATACCTCCCACTTCCCACTTCCGAATTCCCACTTTAATCAAAATGAGGGGCCCTGCCGTCGTTCCTCGGCACCAGGCTGTTCGCTCTCATGCAGTGCTGCGCATTGCATACCGCTGCCATCCTTGGTCCTTGTGCCGTCCCGGCACCGAGCTTCAGGCTTCCGCCTTGCGCACTAGTACAATCCTTACGCATCTATTGAGTCGGGTAGGTACTAACATTTTTTACCTGACACAATAGGGGGAGTTCTCTGTGAGTTACATCTATCCATTGTAAGAAGCTGGTAAAGCAACCACAAAAAACCAAAAAAATATGAGATACCTACTGTTTGTCTTTTTGCTTGCAACCCAAATAACCTATGCTCAGGCCCAGGAAACCCGCCAAATTGGACCTTTCACTGGATTGGTGGTTAGCGGAAAACTAGAGGTTTACCTCGAGCATGGAGAAACCGACCAGATAATTATCGAAAGTACCGATTACCCGGAAGGCGAACTTAACATCAGCCTAAAAGGAAGTACCCTCAAGCTGAGCTTAGTGGATGGCTGGATCAAGGGTGATCGCCGCCTGCGCCTGCGTGTACAATATCGGAACCTTGACGAAATCCGTGTGCTCGCTGGCGCTGCCCTCAGCAGCCGGGAAATCCTGACTGCCGATCGATTGGAACTCAAAGCTGGCAGTGGCGCTGAGGTAGACCTCCAACTCGAAGTCCATACCCTCGAAGCTGCCGCCACAGAAGGCGCCAATGTAGAATTATCCGGGACCGTGAAAAACCAGTATGCAACCGCGAATACCGGCGGAGAATATGACGCTTCTCGCCTTTCGTCAGATCGTACAGATGTGAAGTCCAATACTGGTGGACTGGCCCGCGTTGTCGCTAACGAACACCTTGATGCTGTCGCCAATACGGGTGGGCGCATCCAATATTCTGGCGATCCACAGGAAAAGTATACCCGCAGTAATCTGGCCGGAGAGATCAGAGGGTTTTAGTCCTAAAGACGCTACGTGTGGAATGCTATTTAGGTGCGGGGTGCTAGGTGCGATGTGCGACCATTCGCACCCCGCACCCCGCACAAAGTCGCACTCCACACAAAACCGCACCCCGCACCAAGCACGTTTCCACACCCCACACAAAAAAACGCACGCAAAGCTCCGCACTCTATTACCGTAAAGACCTTATCAGTCCCATAACCTGTTTGCGTAAAACGTCTACATCTCCATGCAGTTGCAGAAGGTATGATTGCTCCAGATAGCCCAAGTCTTCAAAGACATATAGCATGCTTTTACATTCCATAATTGAGCGCTGACTGATCTCCAAAAAGCGAATAAATTCCTTCCGGGAAAAACAACCAAAGCCCTCCGCTATGTTGTTCATTCCCGAGAGAGCAGCTCGCCTAAACTGTCGTCGAGCGTCATAGTCTTTATCTAAGGGCCCTTTGATTTCGTATGCTTGTTTAACAAATAGCCTGGCATTTTGCCAACACTTCAATTCTTCAAAACGACTTACTTTTCCCATTACTATTGTTTAAGGTTCTATATATATAAGGAGTCATAACCCCTGAAAAATCCACGATATACGTAAATGTTTTTTATGCCATAAATGTAAGTTGTTGATATTTAGGTGGTTGTAGTTAGGGGGCAGTGATCCCCCGCACCCCGCACTCCGCACAAAACCGCACGCCGCACCAAGCACGTTTCCACACCCCGCACAAAAACGCACCCCGCACCAAGCACGTTTCCGCACCCCACAAAACCGCACCCCCGAACGCAAAGCCCCACCTACCTCAGCGTTTCTTCAAATATTAACCGCTCGTTAGAAAATTCTCCTCGTAAGCACTTACCTTTGCGTCTCCTCAAAAACTGATGAAGCATGTACGCAGCACTAGCTAGCAAAGAGAAAAGTATTTCTGTGATTGGCCTTGGTTACGTAGGTCTTCCTTTGGCACTGGAGTTGGCCAAGAAATTCAAAGTAATTGGCTTTGACATCAGCGAAGAGCGGGTCAGTATGATGAAAAATGGTGTAGACCCTTCGGAAGAGCTAACTGCGGATGCTTTTCTGGATAAAGACATTCAGTTTTCCTGTGATCCTGTCGACTTGCAAAAAGCTCATTTCCATATTGTAGCAGTACCTACACCGGTGGATGAGCATCGAGTACCCGACCTGACGGCGCTGATCAAGTCTTCTACTACCGTTGGGCGCGCCCTCAAGAAAGGCGATTACGTGATTTACGAATCCACCGTCTATCCTGGCGCTACGGAAGAGGATTGCCTACCTATCCTGGAAAAAGAAAGCGGCCTGAGTTTTACTGCCGATGATTTCAAACTAGGCTATTCTCCTGAACGGATCAATCCAGGAGACAAGGAGCATACCGTAGACAAAATTCTCAAGATTGTTAGTGGCTCAGATGCCGAAGCCTTGGAAGAAATTGCCCAGGTTTATGGCGCCGTGATCACTGCGGGTATCTACCGTGCAGCTTCTATCAAGGTAGCAGAAGCCGCAAAAGTTATTGAAAATACCCAACGGGATATTAATATCAGCTTCATGAACGAACTGTCCATGATTTTTGATAAAATGGATATTGATACCACAGAAGTATTAGCGGCGGCTGGTACTAAATGGAATTTTCTACGCTTTACACCTGGTTTGGTAGGAGGACATTGTATCAGTGTCGATCCTTACTATCTTTTGCATAAAAGCAAAGAATTGGGCTATGACCCTCAAGTCATTCTTAGTGGCCGCCGGGTAAACGATGCGATGCCTGCATTTATCGCTAAAAAGATGGTTCAATTGTTAATTCAGAAAGGTAAAAACCCCAAGAATACCAAGGTGCTGATTATGGGAGCTACCTTTAAAGAGAATGTAGCAGATATTCGCAATTCAAAAGTAATAGAGGTGGCGCGGGAGTTGATGGAGTATTCGGTACATGTGCACCTTACAGACCCTCACGCATCGCCCAACGAGTTGGCACATGAATATAAAATGACCTTGGTCGACCAAGTCTCTGATGACTACGATGCTATTATTGTAGCCGTGTCTCATCAGGAATACAGGGAACTGGACGAGGCGCATTTTATCGAAATGATGAAAGAGGAACCTATTCTATTTGATCTAAAATCGCTTTATACTTATCCAGCCGCCGACTCGACTCTTACCTATTGGCGACTCTAAACCTGGTGATTTGTTGTTGGTCATCAATATAAATTGACTGTTAAGAGATGTGGTGAATACTAGATTAGTGAGCCTAAAGTAGGTCAAAAACCAAATAAACAATACCTTTGGGCAGTTAATCGGAACAATCCCATTAACCCCATGACTAAGAGCTTGAAAACTAAAAATCTACCTGCCGAACAGGATTTTGAAAATCATCTGCACCTCACCGAGGCGCGTTGGTTTGCTGTGTATACGGGGTATAAGCGTGAGAAAAAGGTAGTAGAGCTACTTGCCCAAAAAGGTATTACAGCCTACGTCCCTCTTCAGCGACTGACCCGCCATTACACACGAAAAACCCGTCAGGTAGAGCTCCCACTCATCAGTTGTTACGTGTTTGTAAAAATCACACAAGCACAGTACGTCCCCGTTTTAGAAACTCAATTTGTACAACGTTTTTTGAAGATTCGCCGTAACCTCCTCGCTATTCCGGAGGCAGAAATTGATCTGCTCAGGCGCATAGTAGGAGAACTTACAGAAATCGAAATCGAAACCATTGGCGAGCTGCGCCAAGGTGATGAAGTAGAAGTAATCGCTGGTCAACTGACAGGACTAAAAGGGGTATTGGTAGAAAAACGTGGCCGCCAAAAATTGGTTGTCGAACTGAAAACCCTGGGGTACGACTTGTTGATGGAGGTCAATCCTGGCCATTTGAGCAAATTACAGCCAGGTAGTCTGAGCTAGAAATTTCGCTGTTTAGCGACTAGATAACAGGGTTGGTGTTCCCTGTGACTTACCCACAAGGTACCGTCAAAAGCACCGTAGATAATATGCAGCGCGATTACGCTCATAGCTCCTTCAGACCACAAGCCCTTGCGACTTATGGAGGGCGAAGCCGTTTTTTAAAGTCGGAGTTGGGAGGTCGGAATTCGGAATTAATGGGGCACGCGTAGGTCCTTAGGGTATAGGAATGAGTGAACCGAATTTAGTAGAAGATCAAGAAGCACGGTATGGACTCACTGAGTGCTTTAAGGAATTCGTGTTGAATGTATGGGCATTTTGTGAGAAAGTATCCTAATACCTCTACTGGAAGGAATGTTGTATTTCAGCTGACGAAATCAGCTTCGTCTACTGGCGCAAACTTTAGGGCAGCTTTTCGCGCTCGTTCTGATAAAGAATACTTGGCAAAATTAGGAATAGCCGAAGAAGAAGGGGACGAAACCTGTTATTGGTTGGATTTGGCGCGTTCTTACAAAAAATGGGAGCCTATCCATAAGGAGGTAAATCAACTTTATCAAGAAGCTGATCAGTTGACTGCGATTATTGTTTCTATGATGAAACGCAAAAAGGAATCCTTAAAATAATACTTTTCTCAAAGTGGGAAATCGGAATTGGGAAGTCGGAAGTAAGTGTGGTGCGCGTATATTGTTTTGGCTACAGGGCAGGTAAATGCCACTAGCGGATAAAGAATACTTCCGATTTCCGCTTTTCCACTTCCGACCTTGAAATTTCCGACTTCCGACCTTCGACTTCCGACTTTGAAATATCGACCGCTTGCTCAACCTATTTCGTAAACATCCCCAAGTCCCCTCTTACGGCACCCTCGCCCTGGACCTCCACTCTCACCTCCTTCCTGGGATTGATGACGGAGCAAAAGATGTGGGCCATAGCTTGGCACTGATTCGGCGCTTGCAAGGGATGGGGTTTACGCGATTGTTTACAACGCCACATATCATGGCGGATATGTACCCGAATACGCCGGAGATTATTGGCGAAAAACTGGCGGAGGTACGGGCGGCGATGAAGGATGTGGGACTCAATATTCCCATTGATGCAGCAGCCGAATACTTGATGGATGAAGCATTTGGGGAAAAAATAAAAGCAGGTTCCTTGCTTACTTTACCGGGAAACCGGGTGCTGGTAGAAATGTCATTCGTTTCCGCACCACCGAACCTGGGGCAGCACATTTTTCAGCTACAAACCAAGGGCTACAAAGTGCTTTTGGCACATCCTGAACGTTATCTGTTTTTTCGGGATAATTTTAAGAAATACAAAGAGTTGAAAGACCGTGGCGTCGAATTTCAACTCAATTTATTGTCTTTGGTGGGCTACTACGGAAAACCAACCCAGGATAATGCCAAGGCACTGCTAAAAGCAGGAATGATCGATTACCTTGGCTCCGACCTACATCATGAGCGCCACGCTGATAACCTCGAACGCCTGCTCGCTGATCGCAAACTGAATCGCCTGCTGGGGAAATACCTGGCTGGGATGAAGAATGCGGTGATTTAGGTTTTGAACCACATAAGGCACTGGAGGACACCTAAGGTTTTTTTGTTTTTTCACCACATAGGCACATAGTTTTTTTGAACCATATTAGGACATATAAGAGATTATAAGGACCTGAGATTTTAAATTACACCCTTACACCATCCTCCAACAATCTAACCAACTATAAATGAGATCATTCGCCCTCATCGGCGCCGCCGGATACATTGCACCGCGGCACATGAAAGCTATAAAAGACACGAACAATAATCTACTGGCCGCAGTGGATGCCAATGACTCGGTAGGCGTTATTGACAGCTACTTTCCGCAAGCAGATTTTTTCGTTGAATTTGAACGATTTGACCGCCACGTGGAAAAATTAAAGCGAAGCGGTCAGCCACTAGACTACGTGAGCATCTGTTCTCCGAACTACCTCCATGACGCCCACATTCGCTTTGGCCTCCGCCACGGAGCCGATGTGATCTGTGAAAAGCCGCTGGTACTAAATCCCTGGAATGTGGATGCATTGCAGGAAATCTGTGAAGAAACGGGCAAAGAAGTGTACAATATCTTACAACTTCGCCTCCACCCCAGTGTGATTGCCCTGAAAGAGCGCATTGCGAAGGCGCCCAAGGATAAGAAATTTGATATTGACTTGACCTACCTCACCTCCCGTGGCCACTGGTATTATACGAGTTGGAAAGGGAATTTGGAAAAATCAGGCGGTATTGCCACCAATATTGGCGTGCATTTTTACGATATGCTACAGTCGATATTTGTCCCTATTCAGGAAAACGTAGTACACCTGCATACGCACGATCGTGCGGCTGGATATTTGGAGCTGGAGCAAGCTCGGGTACGCTGGTTTTTGAGCATCAACTATGATTGTATACCGGAGCATGTTCGTGCTACTGGCGCAAGGACATACCGTTCGCTTACCATTGAAGACGAAGAATTTGAGTTTAGCGGTGGTTTCACCGAACTGCATACCCGGAGCTACGAAGCCATTCTGAACGGAGAAGGATTTCCGCTAACTACCGCGCGGACCGCCATTGAAACCGTTCACCAAATTCGGCACCAAAAGCCGGTGGGACTGAAGGGGGATTACCACCCTCTGGCGAAATTGCCGTTGACCAAACATCCATTTGTGCGATCTTAAGATACGTTCGTTGCCTGTTTCAACACAACTACAATCAATACCAAGTACCTCGTACCAAGTACTAATATACAGATATGAAAATTCTTGTTACCGGCACCGCCGGATTTATTGGGTTTCACCTGGCTAATCGTCTCATCGCAGATGGGCACGAGGTAGTGGGACTGGATATCATTAACGCCTACTATGATATCAATGTTAAGTACGGGCGTTTAGCCGAAGCAGGTATCAGTAAAGAATCTATTGAGCCGGGTAAACAGATCACCAGTACGACCTACCCCAACTACCGTTTCATAAAATTGGACCTCACGGACCAAAAAGGCCTAGATCAGCTCTTTGCTGCGGAGCAGTTCGATACGGTAGTGAATCTGGCAGCCCAGGCCGGAGTACGTTACAGCCTCGTAAACCCACGGGCGTATGTTGACAGCAACATCATCGGCTTTACGAACATTTTGGAGTGTTGTCGTCATCATGGTGTAAAGCATTTGGCCTACGCTTCCAGTTCCAGTGTGTACGGCCTCAACGAAAAGATGCCCTTGTCTACAAGTGATAATGTGGATCACCCCATCTCCCTTTACGCGGCTAGTAAAAAAAGTAATGAATTGATGGCGCACACGTACAGCCACCTTTTTGGGTTGGCTACTACAGGGCTACGGTTTTTTACGGTCTACGGTCCTTGGGGCCGGCCGGATATGGCTTTGTTCCTTTTCACTGAAGCAATGCTGAAAGGGGAACCCATAAAGGTCTTCAATCACGGTAATATGGTGCGTGATTTTACGTACATTGATGATATTGTGGAAGGTGTGGTACGGGTGATCCAAAATCCGCCACAGGATAATCCAGACTGGACGGGCATAGAGCCAGATCCTTCCACGTCTAAAGGACCCTACAAAGTCTATAATATTGGCAATAATGATCCGGTGAAATTGATGGAATTCATTGAGGCTATTGAGGAAGAATTAGGTATAGTAGCTCAAAAGAATTTGATGGATATCCAACCTGGTGACGTGCCGGCTACTTATGCGGATGTGCAAGATTTAGTGGATCGGGTGGGATATAAACCTAGCACATCAATCAAGGAGGGAATAAAGCAATTCCTGGATTGGTATACTCGCTTCTATGACATTAAAAAGCCTAGACAAACTATTCGTAATTCATGAGTTTTACTAGAAAATTTATTTACGTACTGACTATCATGTCGATATTTAGTTCTTGTGTTTCTCATCAGGAGTTGATTAATTTTAATTCTGGGGAAGAGTTTGAGGGGTTAGAAGAGAAGATAGACAACATTCCGACTCTTAAAATTCAAACGGATGATCTCCTTTCCATTCGAGTTTTGGCTTTAGAAGAAGAAGCCGCTTTGCCGTTTAATATAGATCCCCCGACGCTTAATATGGCCAATTTGGGGAGCGGAAGTGCTAGGCCGATTATTGGATATTTAGTAAATCAAGCAGGAACTATTGATTTTCCAGTACTCGGAGTAATCAAGGTTATTGGATTAACAACGGCTGAACTACAGGATACATTGGGATCATTACTTGCCCCTTATCTTCAAGAACCAGTAATAGTGGCACGTTTTCTGAATTTTCGCGTGACAGTATTAGGTGAGGTTACTCGACCAGGGACGTTTTTTATGTCCAATGAGCGTGTCACAATTCTAGATGCTCTAGGGCAAGCTGGAGATCTGACTCCATATGGGAATAGAACAAACATGTTAGTAATTCGCGAAAAGAATGGAGAAAGAGAATTCGGTCATTTAAATTTACAGGATAGAAGCGTTTTCAGATCACCATTTTTCTATCTTCAGCAGAATGATGTGCTTTATATTGAGCCGTTAGAAGAAAGAACAGGGACTTTAAGAGATCAGTCTCAGCGTATCTTGCCTTGGTTGTCGATAATTACCGCTCTAACCACGCTTGTGCTTACTTTGAGAACCATATAACTAGTAGTTGCATCATAATTTAATGGAATCAACTCAACAACAGACTGCAATCGGCCGCTCTGAAACAGATAGCTTAGAGAGCTCTATCGATCTAAGAGAGATTTTGCTGAGTATTCTTCGTAACTGGTATTGGGTTGCGTTGTGCTTGGTATTGGCGTTCATTGGTGCCAGGTTGTACTTGCGCTATGCCGTTCCCATATATCGAGCTTCGGGGAAAATCCTTATCAAGGATGCTGAAGGCCGAGGCGCAGGTTCTTCACTGACAGAAGAGGCTGTTCTTCAGGAAATTGGATTATTCTCACCAACTAATAATATCAACAACGAGATTCAGATCG
>NZ_JBOEFX010000018.1:93742-119408 GCF_050633125.1 Lewinella sp. | reverse complement strand
GACTTAGGGTTAGATATTCAATATTCAGAACTTGGGCGATTAAAAAACACTGAGTTATACGGTGGTACTGCACCAATATTACTCGACTCTGTTCATTGGAACACAACCAAAAGAGGGAAGAGAATTGAGGTGCGGGCAATTGATGACCGTTCCTTTCTCTTTTTTCCGGATGCAGATAGTGAAGATGGTGAAATACGTTTTTTTGATCAACCTTTGATCCTGAAAACGGATACGTTCTGGCTCAGGAGAAATACATCTTCACCAATTATATCAAACAACATATCGATTAGAACCAATATCAGTTATGGGAAATACTTACAAAAACTTCAGGTAAAAACGATTGGCGATTTTTCCAGTGTATTGCACCTTCAGATGGAAGATCCTGTTCCACAGAAGGCTTCTGATATCATTAATAAACTGATAGGTTTATATAATGAGGCTACGATAAATGACAAAAACCAGGTAGCAGAAAAAACACTGGATTTCATCGATGAGCGCCTTAGACTCTTGACGATGGAACTCAGCAAGGTAGAGGGAGGCTTGGAATCATATAAAAGAGAAAATGAAATACCTTCGGAAACACCTACTACTGTTGAATTTGCCTTGACAGAGATAGCGGCTTATGATGATCGGTTAACTCAGCAGACGATTGAGTTAGAATTACTTCGGGCAGTAAATCGATTCATTAGTAATGATATAAAACAGTATGAGCTTATACCAGCAGGTGTTTTATTCCAACAAGGAGGAGATATCGTTGAACAAATTAGCACTTACAATGAAATGTTGCTGGCTCGCCAACGAATGCAACGCTCCGCCGCTCCAGGTAACCCTAATCTTTTAGCGCTTGAGCAGCAGTTGATGGAAATGAGGAGTAATATTGAAGCTTCAATTAGAGGGGTCCTATCTAATCTGGAGTTTGCTATAGCTGAGACAAAGGATAAGCTTGGAGAGTTGCAAGAAAAAATTAGCCAGATCCCCCGCCAGGAAAGAGAATTACTAGAAATAAAAAGGCAGCAAAATATTAAAGAGGCGCTATACTTATTCTTGCTACAGAAAAAAGAAGAAACGGCACTCTCGGCAGCAATTACTGTTCCAAACGCTCGAGTTATTGATCCGGCTCTTACTATGATTGCTCCGATTTCTCCGAAAACATTACAGATTTATGCAATTTTTCTAATGTTAGGTTTTGTGCTTCCTATCGGTGTGATTTCACTGAGAGAAGTCTTCGACGACAAAATATATTCAGAAGCAGAGATCAAACGCATTACCAAAGTCCCAATTTTGGGAGGAGTTGTCCAGAATAAAAATAACGACCCTATTGTGGTTAATCGAGATAGCCGAACGGGTATAGCAGAGATGTTTCGTTTGTTGAGGACAAACCTTAACTACATTAGCGATAAAGAAACCCTTAAGACTATTCTGGTAACCTCTAGTATGGGAGGAGATGGAAAAACCTTCATCACGATTAACCTAGGTATGTCCCTGGCCTTGACAGGTAAGCGGGTTGTGGTTCTTGGGCTTGATTTGCGTAAGCCCAAACTAGCCAAGTATCTTGTGCAAAACGAGGACTATCAAATGAGAGGGGTCACCAACTTTTTCATTGGAGATATTGATATTGATGACATTCTTTATCAAAGTGAGATCAATGAGCAATTGTACTTCATTCCAAGTGGGCCCATTCCCCCAAATCCCGCAGAGCTGCTGAGTTCTTCTAAAACGCGAGAGTTGTTTACTACTCTAGCGCAAAATTTTGACTACATACTCATTGATACAGCTCCGGTAGGTCTTGTCGCTGATGCGTTTTTATTGGAGAAGTTTACAGACGTATCCATTTTTGCTGTTCGCTACGGTAAGACACCGCAAATGATGTTAAGGGCATTAGAAGATATGCGGCAAACAGGAAAGTTTAAGAACCTCACCATCGTCTTAAATGGCATCAAGGAGGGGAGAGGCTATGGCTATGGTTATGGCTACGGTTATGGTTACGGTTATGGCTATTATGAGGGGGATGAGAACCGGAACAAGTGGTGGAAATATGGCCAAAGAAAAAGTGATTAGAACGAGTCGATGAGCAAACCGATAGGCGAAAAACAAAGCAATTTTTTCCAGGCATTCTGGGTGGGAATTGGTGCGTTGAGTTCTTTTGGGTTATCGATCATTAGTGCCGCGATTTTGTCCCGGTATTTTGACAAACTAGAATACGGTACGTATAAGCAGATTCTTTTCATTTATAATAGCCTCTTGATTTTATTCACTGCGGGACTACCAAAAGTATTTGCTTTTTTTCTTCCGCGGTTTTCTTTGGCTCAGGGGAAAGAAATTGTAGTTAAAATTACGGGGGTTCTCGCTATCTGTGGTTTAGTATTCTCTTTTGTTCTGTTTTTTGGAAGCAATGCCATTGCATATTTATTGAATAATTCAGAAGTTGCAACAGGCTTGCGAATTTTCGCGCCAATTCCTTTGTTACTGCTACCAACTCTAGGGTTAGAAGGTATCTTTGCCACTTACCGAAAGACCTATCTGATTGCAATATATAACGCACTATCCAGACTAGTACTATTGGCCTGCATCCTTGTACCAGTTATCATCTTTGGTGGCACCTATCTGTCGGCAATATATGGATGGATAGTAGGTTCGGTTCTTATATTGATCATGGCCCTTTTTTTTAAGCAGATTCCTTTTCGAGGAATTAATGCTAAAGACTCGAACTTACCTCTCAAAGAAATTCTTGCTTATAGTCTACCCATTGTTGGGGCTAGTATTGCAGGCGTAGCGATTAGATCTGCAGACCAATTTTACATTAGTAGATATTTCGGAGCAGAAGCTTTTGCTGAATATTCTAATGGCTTTGTTCAGCTACCTTTTGTTAGTATGATAACTGGGGCAACTTCTCTTGTTTTGATGCCACAGTTCTCTAAGATATTACATGAAAAAGAGGGAAAAGAAGAATTGCTGAGACTCTGGAAGAGTGCCCTCAAAAAATCGGCAACGCTAATTTATCCTATGGTGATTTTTTTTCTTTTCACCGCAGAGGACTTCGTTGTGTTACTATATACAGAACGTTATCGTGAGTCTGCCTTATATTTTCAGATGGCAATGGGAGTTAATTTTTTCAATATAATCATCTTTGCTCCGCTATTGATGGCAATGGGAGAAATTAAATACTATGCATATATTCATACCGTTTGCGCCGTATTTATTTGGGTAATGGGAAGTTTGCTGGTAAGCTTTGTTAGTCATCCGATAGCGATCGCGGCCCTTTCCGTTTTAACAACAATTCTGCTGGTATTACTTGCACTATTCAGGGCGGGTAAAGTTCTTGAAGTATCGTTGACAAAATTAATTCCACTTTCAAGCCTTTTTAAAATCTCTCTATTTGCCCTTTGCATTATTGGGGTTATGAAAATATCGTTAGCTTTCTTGTTGCACTATACCGTTGTTGTTAGACTCTTCATTACAGGGGGAGTCTTCTTCACGTCGGTTTTCTTATTGAGTCCATTTGTTGGAATAGACTATAAATGGGTAAGCAAGCCTTTAATAAATAAGCTGCATGATGCTTTTGGAAAAAAATCGATACGGTAACTGGAAAAATAACATTCCTTCTAATTTTTTGGAATATCTATTTTCACCTGCAAGTACACAATTGCGTCTGGTGAACTTTTTTTTTCAAAAAATATGTCGACTGAATTCTGGAGTTAACTTCATGCTCCATTATACCTCTCAGGCAAGTGGTGATATTCAAATAGGAGCAGGAGTAGCTAGGTACATGGCGGGGAGTGGTAATTGCTACTTTCAAGGTATATCGGGGATCATTATTGGTGATAATACCATGATAGCACCAGGCGTCAAGATCATATCTGCCAATCACAAGCTAGATGATTTTAAAATGCATGTTAAGGCAGATCCTATTGTTATCGGGAGTAATTGTTGGCTAGGTGCAAATTCAGTTATATTACCCTCGTGTAATCTTGGGAATAATGTGATAGTAGGTGCAGGTGCTGTAGTAACAAAGTCATTTGAGTCTAATGTGGTTATAGGGGGGAATCCAGCAAAAGTAATCAGAAAGCTGACTCATTAACAGTACTCATCAACGAATACTTTTAGAGAAAAATAATTAATAATGTCAGCATACACTATACTAACAGTTATTGGAGCCAGGCCGCAATTTGTAAAATTAGCTGCTTTTCATCAAGAGCTTTTGATGCATGAAGATGTTGAGCACTTTATTGTGCATACTGGTCAGCATTATGATGACAATATGTCAAATATTTTCTTCCGAGAACTTGCAATTCCATCACCTAATATTAATCTAGGTATAGGAGGAGGAACCCATGGGCAAAACACAGGGAGGATGATTGAGCAAATTGAAGAAGTTCTCCTAGATGTAAAACCCAGTTGGGTGGTTGTTTTCGGTGATACAGATTCCACGTTGGCTGCTGCATTGGCTGCAGTTAAGTTACATATTCCTGTAGCCCATATAGAGGCAGGCTTACGCTCCTTCAATCGAAAGATGCCAGAAGAGATAAATCGCATTTTAACGGACCATAGTTCTGATGTGTTATTTGTGCCTTCCAAAGGAGCTGCGAGGAATTTAGAAAAGGAGGGAATTCCAAACGATAAGGTTAGGTGGTCAGGAGACATTATGTATGATGTAGCTCTTATGTTTAGAGAAAGAATTAGCAACTCGGGGCAAGGTATAGAGAAATGGGGGGCAACTCCACAGGGATATGTTTTAGCAACCATCCATCGGGCAGAAAATACTGATACTGCGGAGCAATTGTCTGAGGTTATGGATCGATTGTCAGAAGTTAACCATAAGATTATCTTTCCGTTGCATCCACGGACAAAAAATGCTCTTTCTAAGTTTCAAATCCATCTACCAGATAATGTTAGAGCTATATCACCAGTAGGTTACGTGGAAATGGTTCTACTAGAAACCAATGCCCTATTTATTATTACTGACAGTGGAGGGGTTCAAAAAGAAGCCTATTTTCACCAGGTACCTTGTATAACTATGAGAGAGGAAACAGAGTGGTCTGAGTTGGTAGAACATGGTTTTAATTATGTAGTAGGAACGAATGTTGATAAAATGCGAAAAGCATTAAGGGAGATTGAGAACCGCGATTTTCTTTTCGATCAAAAATTCTATGGAGATGGTAATGCAGCACAGCTAATCGTAAAAGCTTTGCTTGAAACGCCATAGATTACCTGCTTGCAATATAACTTTTAAGGCAAATATGCGAATATTAATTATTTGTGGTAGTTTTTATCCCATTCAGGCACCCCGTTCTTTCCGTAGTACGGAATTAGCAAAAGAATTTGCTCGTCAGGGACACGAAGTTACCGTGCTGACACCAAGAAATAATGAAGTACATAATCAGTTTGAGCAGACCCATACTATTCGTATCCAGAACTTAGGCCGCCGAACTTATTTTGCTCCGCTTCCAGCCAGGGGAATCACTCATTGGCTTATGCGGATCAGAAATCGATTTCTACAATTGTTTTTCGAGTATCCGCATATTCAGTTTTACTTTCAAGTTAGAAGAGCATTGAAGCGGCAGTCAGGATACGATCTTCTGATATCAGTAGCGGTTCCGCACCCCATTCATTGGGGCGTTGCGTCGGTATGGCGATTGGGGAGGTCTGCCAATAACCCAGCTAAGGTATGGGTGGCAGACTGTGGAGATCCTTTTATGTACAATCGGCATGATACCTTTCGCAAACCGTTCTATTTTCATTATTTCGAAAACAATTTCCTTAAAAAAGCGGACTATATAACAGTACCATTCGAGGAAATGAAAGACCTTTTTAATCGTACTTACCTGGATAAGTTCCGGGTGATTCCACAAGGTTTTAGGTTCTCTCAGGCGCAAGCATATGAATACCAACCGCATCCAATCCCTACTTTTATCTACAGTGGAGCCGTTATCCCGGGACATCGTGATCCTTTCTCTTTGATTGAATTTCTGGAAAGCGAGCAGGTAGAATACCGATTTATTCTCTACGCAAAAAATCATCATCAATTTAATTCTTTCAAGGCACTGATTGGTAAGCGAATCTTTTTGCGAGATTATATCCCTCGCGAGCAACTACTGGTCGAACTTACGAAAGCTGATTTTCTGGTAAACGTAAATACAGATCGGACGGGAGGAATAATTAATGCTGTACCGACAAAATTGATTGACTACCGTATAAGTGGCCGCCCCATATTATCGTATGAGCAAAGTCATTTGCCAACAGAAACCATCAGAGAATTTCTTGTAGGGAATTACCGAGGGCAATTTGTTGATGAAAATTTTGATCGCTACCGAATTGAAAATGTTGCTCAGAAATTTTTGGCACTCGATTGATGATTTGGACTGCCTTTTTTATTAATCCCTTTTTTACGTTTTTGTATGCATTGTACAACTACAACCAGGTATATGTAAAGAATATCCTCTGGGCCTTTACGGTTTTCTTTTCCATGACCTTTTCGGTGGGACTGGAAACGCAAGGAGCTGATATTAATCGTTATATGCTTTGGGTAGAGCAGTTGTACGGCCAGTCTATGGGGGGGTGGGATGCCATCGAGTACTTTAAAAACTCGCGAGAAGTAGATGTAGCGCGCACTTTTCTTACCATATTTGTTTCTAGATTCACCCCAAACGGTTACTATCTTGTTATCATTTTTGGGGTGATTTATGGCTATTTTTTTTCTCGAAATATCTGGTTCGTTTATGAAAGATTAAGAGGCAGTAGGCTGCGCGGAATTGTTGTGTTATTAATAACTTGTTTGTTTCTAATATTACCCATTTGGAATATTAATGGATTCCGTTTTTACACGGCTTCGCATGCATTTTTGTACGGACTACTCCCGTATCTGTACGATGGCAAAAAAAGGAAATTGTTTTGGTGTTTTATCTCTCCGTGGCTTTTTCATTTTGCGTTTTTGGTTCCTGTTCTGATCCTTTTGGGATATATGGTGTTGGGCAACCGTTACAATTTGTACTTCGTTGCTTTTCTGGGATCTTTTTTTATTAAAGAATTAGATATTAACCAATTCAATCAACTTGCAGATAACTACTTACCGGAGAGTTTTGTTGAACGCAGTGAAGGTTATCGGGATCAGGAGGCCATTTCTGCCTTTCAAGACCGTGAACTTCTGAGTGCTGATAAGCGCTGGTATGCGGTCTTGTACAATCCAGTTTTGCACTGGAGTTTGGCCGTGTTTTTAACCGTACTGTATTTCAGACTCAGAAGAGTTTTAGTTGCCAATAGGAAACTCCTTGGTGTTTTATCTTTTACCTACCTGTTTTTTGCTGTAAGTAACATTTTATCAACCCTTCCTTCGGGCGGGCGGTTCTTGTCTCTGGCTAGTTTGCTATCATTGGTAATCCTCTCCATTTACCTACAGAATAGTGTTAAAGACCGTTTAATGGAACGTGTTATTAAGATTTCTTATCCGGCATTGCTGTTGTTCATCATTGTTTCGATCAGGGTAGGTTTTTATGCTTTCAGTGTAACTACAGTTTTAGGTAACCCACTATTCGCAATCTTTACTATTGGAGAGAATTTATCTCTTAATGATGTGCTAAAAGCGATATTCTGAATTCATCTACTTACTGCTACTAAAATTGGCCTTTAAAATTATGTCTTTGCGTAGAATCAGATGTATACTCCTTGTCCACCGATAATGGAATAAACTAATGAAGAGATCACCTTTAGGTAAATTAAAAACCATATTTTCGACAGCCTACTTAAATTATCTTGGATTTAAGAGTAATAGGAAATTTTGTGTTATTGAATCAGATGATTGGGGGTCTGTAAGAATGCCGAATCTAATTACTTATGAAACGCTACTGGAAAATCGAATTAGAGTTGACAAATGCCCATATAATAGATTAGACAATCTAGAAAGTACGGAGGACATACTACGACTCAGAGACACCCTCAATAAGCTCGAAAAAAAAATCCGAAAAAGAGTGGTTATTACTGCAAATGTAGTGATGAGTAATCCTGATTTTTTAAAAATAGAGGAATCAACCTTTCAGAAGTTTTCAGAACTGAATCTGCGGCAAAGTCATGATTACTACAATGGGAATACGGAGGGTTTAGAAATGTTTAAACAGGTTGTTGAAGAAGGTTATTTGTACCCTCAGCTGCATGGTTTAAATCACGTGAATCAAAACAATTGGCTTTCTGACTTAAAGTGTAAGGTTCAAGATACTACTATAGCTTTCAACAACAATGTATACGGCTTGAGTACTAATATTGCAGCAAAGCCAAGGAAAACTTATCTAGCAGCTTTGGATTTTGTTGAAGAAGATGAACTTCAAAGGCATCGGTCTTGGATGAAAGATGGAGCAGAACTGTTCAAGGAAGAATTTGGTTTTACATCCAGGTCATTTATAGCTCCAAACTACACATGGCATCAGGCTCATGAATCAATGATGCTAGCAAATGGAATAAGGTATATACAAGGGGCCAGGGCTCAGAAAGTACCATTAGGTGACAATTATAGAGTTGATCGTCATTGTATGGGTGAACAGAATAAGTATGGGCAGTTCTATTTGGTACGCAATTCTGCTTTTGAGCCTTCTGTAAAGGGGCAGGTTAATTGGAAAAAAAAGATACTAAGTGATGCCTATATTGCCTTTGCCTTTGGAGCTCCACTCGTTATTTCTTCTCATAGACTTAATTTCATGGGAGGTATTCAAAGGCAAAATCGGGAGCGAAATCTACAAAATTTTTCAGCTATCTTGACTGGGCTTATAGAACGTTATCCTGATATTGAGTTTGTTTCTTCGGAGAAATTAGGGGACTATATTAGCTCACAAGCATAAGTTTAATGGGATACGATATCTTTTTATGTGGAGATTTTTATGTTGGTCCATATTCTGGTAGTAGGGTGCCAGATATATTAGATTCTAAAATACCTCAAAGTGTTTTTGGTGATCTAAGTACGTATATCAAAAACTCAAAAATTGGTGTCTTAAATTTGGAAGCTCCTGTATGCAGTGCAGGGCGGAAACTACCCAAGACTGGTCCTTCACTTAGGATGGGCAAAGAGGTCCTTCCATTGCTAGAAAATGCAGGCTTTAATTTAGTTACTTTGGCGAATAATCACATTATGGATTACGGGGAAGCTGGAGTAACTGCTACAATAAACGGATTAACGAAGCACAATATTCGTCATGTGGGGGCCGATATCCAGCAATCGCATATAGATAAGCCGTTCATTGAAACTGTAGGCAATTATAAACTTGGAATCATTAATATTTGCGAAAATGAATGGATAAATTCACCTAATTCATTAGCGTCAGCAAATGGGATTAACGAAGTAAATGCTTACTATCAAATATCTACATTAAGGGGCATTGTTGACAAAACAATTGTAATATATCACGGAGGCAACGAATACTACCCATTACCGAGTCCCAGAATTAAGCGCTTGTTTAGGTATTTTGTAGATTGCGGAGCAGACGCAGTTGTTGCACATCATACGCACGTTGCAAGTGGTTTTGAGGTTTACAAAAATAGTCCTGTTTTTTATAGCCTAGGTAATTTCGTCTTTGATTCTACAAAGAAAAAGTCTCCGGATTGGTATCATGGATTAGCAGTAGGGCTAAACCTCAAGGAGGATACTATAGATTTTAAGATCCTACCCTTTATACAAGATTTTGGAAACAAGAATGGCCTTTCTTTAATGGAGGGCAATGTATATCTAGATTTTATGGCTAAACTTCATTCCTATAATGATATTATTCGCGATGATATGCGATTGGATGATTGTTTTAAGGAATTTGCTAGAAAAAAGAGACTTCAATATAATTCGTTTTTAAATCCATATATGGGCAGGATGGTGTCTTTATTTAAGAAAGGCCTGTTGCCCAACTTATTAAGTGCATCAAAGAAAAGATTGATTTTGAACCTTTGCAGATGTGAATCACATAACGACATTCTAAAAGTAACATTGATGGAGCAAGAGTCAACACGCTAAGCCAAGATGCAGTCATTTCTTAATTAATAAACCACCTTGAATTAATGCGAATAGCTGTCCATAATAATAAAGGTTCATTTGCTTCTAAATGGATTGAGTACCTGGAGCGGAACAATATGGACTATGCAATAGTAAACTGCTATGATTCCAATATCGTTCAGCGAATTAATAACTTCGACGTGTTGCTTTGGCATTACCAACAATCTGAGCCAATTGACAACATTATGGCTCGACCTTTACTTGAAGCAATAGAACAATCTGGGAAGTTAGTTTTTCCAAACCACTATACAGCTTGGCATTTTGATGATAAGGTAGCCCAGAAATATCTGTTTGAGAGTTTAAATATAGCAACACCTAAGAGTTATGTGTTTTATGATCTAGACTCCTTGAAAAAATTTGCTGAAAAAACTACATACCCTATAGTTTGGAAGCTTCGTGGAGGTTCAGGAAGTAGGAATGTAAAATTGATTGATTCGTCAAAGGAGTTAATCAATCTTGGAAAAAAAATGCTTGGAAGGGGAGTTAGAGACTATGATGCATGGGATGGGATAAAAGAAACACTTAGGAGATATCGACTGGGATCAAAAACTAATATAGATGTTCTTAAGGCTATTGCGCATTTGATTATTCCTGTTAGATATGAAAAGTCAAGAGGTAAAGCGTGGGGATACGTTTATTTGCAGGAGTTTATTCCCAATAATGAGGCAGATTTTCGGGTGATAGTAATTGGTGATAAAGCGTTTGCAATCAAGAGGTTTAACAGGCCTGGTGATTTCAGGGCAAGTGGAAGTGGTTATATTGAATATGATAAATCGGTTTTTCCGGATAGTTTAATTAAACTCGCATTTAATCTATCGACTAAATTGAAGAGCCAATGCATTGCGTTTGACTTTGTTTACCGAGGTGATGAGCCTTTAGTTGTTGAGATTAGTTATGGTTTTAGGAAAGAAGGATATTATAAATGTCCAGGCTACTGGGATAGCAATATGAATTGGCATTCTGGGCCTGTTCATTTTTATGATTGGATTATTGAAAACCTCAAATCGAGCTTTTTAACTAATGGATAGTTCGAGGTCAATAATTTTAGTTTCGCCAAAACTAGGCATAGGAGGTATACAAAGAGCTTTAACTAATTTAGGTAATTGGTTTGTTAAACAGGGATACAAGGTGACTTTGATATCCTGCAAGAAGGAAGAAGTTTTTTATCAAACTGACGAAAGAATAAAAATAATAACTCCTGAATTTAGTTATCGACCAAATAGGTTGCTACTTCCTTTCTATTATTGGAAAGTTATCAAATACTTGCGTTTTCATATTTCAAAAAATGCTACAGTAAATGTTATTTCTTTTGGTGAGACTTTTAATCCTTTGGTAATCATAGCTTGCTTTGGCTTGCCAAAAAAAATTCATGTTTCCGATAGAACAAGTCCTGATTTTGGATATCCCAGGTTTTTAAAATTATTAAAAAAGGTAACGTACCCTAAGGCACAAACTTTAATTGCACAAACAACCAGGGCAAAGAATTGGAATAAAAAACTATTCAAAGGAAGGTTGAATATAGTGGTTATTCCAAATATGCTAAGAGACATCAAAAAGGAAAAAGTAGAAAGAAAAGAAATTATATTGTATATGGGGCGTTTTGCCTGGGAAAAGGCACCTGAAAAACTAATAAGAGCCTATTCCAAAATCAAGAATAAGAAATCCTTTAAGCTTGTTATGTGTGGATCCGGTCCCATGCTAGAAGATATGAAAAGCTTAACAAAAAAGCTGCAAATCGAATCTATGGTTAAGTTTACAGGACAAGTCAATAATGTGGACAACTATTATAGCCAAGCTTCTATTTTTGTTCTTCCTTCTGTTTTAGAGGGATTTCCAAATGCGCTTTGTGAAGCGATGGCATATGGCTTGCCGTCAGTATGTTTTGATACTATTCCATATGAGGGCATTGGCGAAAATGGGAAAGATCTAATTGTTGTAAAGGACAACAAACTGGACTTAACCGAGGTGTTATCAAAATTAATTGAGGATGATGAATTGAGACTAGATATAGGTAATGAGGCAAGGAATATTAGTGCAAGGCTAAGTGCTGATGCAATTGGCAAGCAGTATCTAGCATTATTAGCTAATCAGATAGAAGAAAAGGTAACATAAGTAATGAATGTACATAAAGCATTAAGGAAGAGTTTTGTAAATCTCAGGGGGTGGAAGACCAAGAAACGTTATGTACTTTTTGAATCAGACGACTGGGGAAGTGTAAGAATAAAAGACAAGGATGCTTTTAAGTTTTTAACAAGCAAAGGGTTAGATTTATTTAAATCAAGATATACCAAATTTGATAGAATTGAACACCCTGTAGATTTAGGTGAGCTCTTTTCAGTACTCCATTCACACAAAGATCATAAAGGTAACTCACCAGTTTTTACCGCTAACTATTTGGTGGCTAATCCTGATTTTAAGTTATGCAAAGAAGGTGGGTTTAAGGAATACAAGTATAAAACCCTAAATGAAACTTATGAGGAATATGGAATCCTAAATGAAATGCAACGCCTGTTGTTCAATGGAATTGACCAAGGAGTCTGGCTTCCACAATATCATGGCAAAGAGCATCTACAACCGATACGTTGGCTAAAGTGCGTCAATAGTAATGAATACGAAAAATTGGCCGCTGAGAGTGACAGTTTGCCCGGTATACCTTTAGATGAAAGCAAAGGTCAGTATATAAGATATAATGCAGCATTTGATTTTTGGTCAATCGAAGAACAGGAGGATGTTAATTATAATGCTTTGAAGGGGCTGGAGCTATTTAAAGAGACATTTGGATTTGAACCTATCTCATTTGCACCATCTCAATCTGTTGTTGGTAGCGAGGTACTGAAAAAATTAAGTAATACTGGAATAAGATTAAATAAGGCAGGAGCTCATTTCCTTCCAAGGTTAATTAGCAATCAACGGAAAATGAAGCAAGAGTTTTGGGGCTACAATATTGATTGCTCGATGTTTGTATCACGAAGCAATGCTAACTTTGAACCAAGTTCGGGGCCCAAAGATTGGGTAGATGAGTGTCTTTGGGAGATATCAAATGCATTTTTATTTAATAAGCCAGCTGTAATAAGTACTCATAGGGTAAATTATATCGGCAGTTTAAGTCAAAAAAACAGAGATAATTCTCTGATGAAACTCAATAGACTCCTAACTGAGCTTTTGAGAAAATTTCCTGATGTTGAGTTTATTCATAGCGCTGAATTAGCGCAGGTTATGATAGAGAACAATGGTAAATAGGATACATTAATTTTATGAAAGATCTCATTTTAAGCATTTATTACAGTACTCCTAATTTGCAGCACCTAACTATTTTAGGTAAAATAGCGAATCGGCTATGGCAGAAATTATTTAAGAATATAGCAGATGTGGTTTTTTCTGCGAGGTTTAATTCCTCTAGGGAAACACGAGAAAAAAATCTCTCTTTTCGCGAAAAAGAACTAATTACCAGTCTAACTAGTTTCCCCGCACGGATAGGAAAAGTACATCTGAGCATAGAGTGCATTTTGGATCAGTCAATAAAACCAGATAGAGTTATACTTTGGCTGGCTTCGGAACAGTTTCCTGATGGCAAAGAATCATTACCAATGACGTTGCTTAGGTTGGAGTCGAAGGGCTTGGAAATTGAATTCTGTGAGGACTTAAGATCCCATAAAAAATACTACTATGCGCTGAAAAAACATCCCAACGCTAACGTGATAATGTTCGATGATGATTTGTATTACCATAAGGACATAATCAAGAATTTATTGGAATTGAATCAAAAGAACCCTACTTGTATTGCTGCAACTAGAGTTCATAGATTGCTTATTGACAAGAATTCATTAAAACCCTATCGATCTTGGTTTCATAATTATAATGGAGGTGATCCATCACATTATAATATGCACACAAGTGGTGCCGGTACTTTAATACCGCCAAATCTGCCCTTGGATAGTACTTTTTTTGATATAAAACTAATAAGAACCCTTAGTCCGCACTCTGATGATGTTTGGTGGAAAGTAAATCTTATTCGTTTGGGAATAAAAGTGGTAACGAACGGAAGATTCAATAAGGATCCTCTTACTATTGGAGATGCCTTTAAAAATTCATTGGTCTCTCAGAATACGTTTGAAGGAAAAAAAGATATTCAATTGAAGGAGACTTTTGATTATCTCGAGATAAAAATTCCCGACGATCTAGATACGTAAAAGTTAAGACTGTTAATGACAGAAAAAAAGGCATCCAGAAAGCTTATTGTGGGTATTACCGCTCCAGGAAGCGTAATCTTGCTAAAAGGGCAGTTGAAGTACTTTGCAGAACGTGGCTATGAGACATACCTACTTGCTCCTTCTCATGAACGCACGATTGCCTACTGTAAACAAGAAGGCTGTAAGCTACTACCAGTGCCAATAGAGAGAGAAATATCCATATTGGCGGATTTAATAGCTCTTTGGCACATTTTACGCCACTTCTGGCGTATTCAGCCAGATATCGTAAATGTAGGAACACCGAAAATGGGACTTCTAGGCATGATTGCTGCTAGAATCGTTGGAGTTAAAAAACGGGTATATACTTGTCGGGGATTTCGATATGAACATGAGCAAGGGGGAAAGCGGAAGTTACTGATGGTAATGGAATGGATAGCAGGTTTATGTGCTCACAGTATTATTTGTATTAGTCAATCTGTTAAGGAAAGAGGAGTGACAGATAGTGTGTTTAGTAATGCAAAGTGCCAGGTAATAAATAAAGGAAGTAGTAACGGAATAGATATTAAGCGCTTCTCTCAAGATAATGTATCAACGGGGGAAATAGAGGACCTCAAGGAGAAATTAGAAATTCAAGGCCACTTTGTCTACGGGTTTGTAGGGCGCATTATAGATAGAAAGGGGTGTAAAGAACTTTTTGAAGCGTTTAGAATCGTTTATGATATAGATGATCGCATTCGATTATTGCTTGTAGGTCTTTTTGATCATAATCAGTTGACTGACAAGACTTTACCTGGTGCTATGAAAACACATCCAGGTGTGATAATGGCGGGAAGGACAGATAATGTGCCTTTGTACTTGTCTTGCATAGATGTATTTGTGCTACCTGCATGGTGGGAAGGCTTTGGAAATGTACTAGTAGAAGCGGCAGCAATGCAAATCCCGGTTATAAGTACAAACGGTACTGGAACGAAAGATGCCGTAAATGATGGATATAATGGTGTTCTCGTAGATGTTCGGAGCGTAGAACCTTTGGCAGATGCTATGTGCTTACTAAAAGAGGATTCTGATTTACGGCAGAAGCTAGCTAATAATGGCAGGAAATGGGCCGCGAATTTTGATAGCACTACTATTTGGAATGGAATGAAAATGATCTATGAAGCGTAAAACATCAACTTTGTATGCCAGCTTTTTTAAGAGACTGTTAGACTTATCCGTTGCATTTTTCGCGCTGCTTGTACTGCTTCCCATTCTCGTCCTATTAGTACTGCTGCTTTACATATCTAATAAAGGGGGAGTGTTCTTCTTCCAAAACAGGCCAGGGAGAAATGGTGAAATTTTCCGAGTAATAAAATTCAAGACGATGAATGATGAAAAAGATGAACACGGAAATCTTCTTCCAGGCAAGGACAGAATTACATCTATTGGACGCATAGTAAGGTCGTATTCCCTTGATGAAATTCCTCAACTATTTAATGTCCTGAAAGGAGATATGTCACTTGTTGGCCCAAGGCCTCTATTGGTCCAATACCTCCCGTTGTACAATAAGGATCAAACACGGAGGCACGAAGTAAAGCCAGGTATAACAGGGCTAGCTCAAGTCAAAGGTCGGAACACTTTGTCTTGGGCACGGAAATTCCGTTATGATGTGTTTTACGTAGACCATATAAGTTTTTGCTTGGACCTTAAAATACTGTGGCTTACCTTTCTAAAGGTGATTGTGCGTGAAGGAATCAATGCTGATGCCAATTCAACAATGCCTACTTTTACAGGGAAAAATTAAGATATGCAGGATCTCATTATTATTGGTGCGGGTGGATTTGGCCGGGAAGTCTTGCAGTGGGCAAAGCATGTCAATAATGCGGAGCAAAGATGGAAGATCAAAGGATTCATAGACGATAATCTGCAAGCTCTAGAGGGAATAGAATGTGATTATCAGGTGCTTGGAGCAATTCAATCTTGGCGAGTATCACCAAACGAGGTCTTTGTTTGTGCTATTGCTAAGCCCGCGCTAAAACAATCAATTACTACTTCTTTGCTTGCGAGAGGAGCGGTCTTTGCCAATCTTGTACACCCAACGGCCATTATTGGCGATTTTTGTAAGATTGGAAAGGGATTAATTGTTACACCTAACGCCAAAGTTTCGCCCAATGTAACTATAGGGGACTTTGTCACTTTATTGGGCTCCGGAGTCGGGCATGATGCAGTACTAGAGGATTTTTGTACGATCTCAGGGAATTGTTCTATCAACGGGAATGTACGGGTGAAGCAGGGGGCATTCGTGGCTAGTAATACATGTGTAGTGCCAGGAAAAACGATTGGACAATGGGCGTATGTGGGAATGGGGAGTATGGTGATTAGAAGTGTTGAGGACCACAGTAAGGTATTTGGTAATCCTGCCAAAAAACTAAAATTCTAAATTGCTATAAATGGCTATTTTTACTTTTAATAATATTAAAATATCTGCCATCGCAGGTGCTGTTCCTAAGAATATTCAGCGCGTCGAAGATTATAAGGAAATCTTCGGAGAAGAAGAGGTCAATAAATTTATCAAATCAACAGGCATTGTTCAGTCACGAAGAACGAACAAACATCAGACTTGTTCTGATTTAGGTTATACTGCTGCCGCTGAGATTATCCGCCGTAAGAACCTTGACCCTGCTGAGATTGGCTGTGTTATTTTTGCTTCTCATAGCCCAGATTATCGGCGGCCAGCAACGGCTTTTGTTTTGCATAAAAGATTGGGTCTTAAAGATCATGCTATTGCGTATGATATTAGTTTGGGTTGTTCTTCACTAATCTATGGGGTACAGACTATAGCTGCGATGATGAATAGCTCCGATATCAAAAAGGCCATCCTTGTTGTTGGTGATACGGCCGGTAAGTCTGTTCATCCAGAAGATCGGTCCTCCGTCATGTTATTTGGCGAAGCTGGGGCTGCGATTTTACTTGAGAAAACGGAAGAGGAGAGTAATATTCAAGCCCTGCTGAGATCGGATGGCTCCGGATATAGGTATATGATTGTTCCCGGTGGTGGGTACCGTAATCTCAATCCACCAGATGATGTATTCGAATGTAAAGATGGTAACCCAAGAACGTTATACAACTCCTTTATTCAAGGTACGGCGGTATTCACCTTTACTATATTTGATGTACCCAAGGTGATTAAAGACTTCTTTGCTGCTACAGGAACTACAGCGGATAACTATGATAGCTTTGCGTTTCACCAAGCCAACCTCTTTATTCTAAAGCAAATTGCGAAGAAGACTAAGATTCCGATGGATAAGATGCCAATTAGCTTGGATAAGTACGGAAATACGTCTGGAGCTTCGCCATTAATCTCATTAATCGATGCCTATGGAGACGATAATTCTGGACAAAAATTGAATACTTTGTTCTGTGGATTCGGAATAGGGGTATCCTGGGGGATTTTTTCCGCAGAAATCTCTACCAATGATATATATCCAATCCTGGAGGACGATTCTGTATTTGAGGAAGGAGTGATCCATTCTCCAAATGAACTATACGCAGGTCTTAAGAAATGAAGTATTCCATAACGGGTTTTTTGGACGAAACAGCTAGCCGGTTCCCGGGTAAAACTGCCTTTTCTGACGATAAAAATTCAATCTCCTTTGGGGAGCTAAAAACTACAGCCCAAAGAATTGGTAGTGAGTTGGTTCGGGCTGTTAATAGTGAGGCACGAACATCACAGCCAATAGTCGTAATGGTTCGAAGGTCAATTGAACCACTCATTGCTTTCATGGGAGTTGCTTACAGTGGAAATTTCTACGTACCGGTAGATGAGACTTCCCCAATAGAACGCCTCCGACTTATTCTCGAAGTATTGAAGCCAGCGGCGGTGATTTGCAATCGGGAGGCGGACAAGAGTAAGGTGACTCAGCTAGGTTACACAGGATATGTTGAGAATTTCCATTCACTTACGGAGAGTGTATTGGATGAGCAATTGTTGAGCAAAGTCAAAAACACATTACTAGATGTAGATCCTGCCTACGCCATATTCACTTCAGGGTCTACTGGAGTGCCTAAAGCGGTGATAATCAATCATAGGGCGGTAATAGACTTAACGTATTGGCTCAAGGAAACCTTCCGTTTTTCATCAACAGATGTATTAGGTAACCAAACACCATTTTACTTTGATGGCTCGGTAAAGGATATCTACATCTCCATTTCTACGGGAGCTACCCTACATGTGTTAGCAAGAAAATTCTTCTCATTTCCTAAGCATCTTATAAGAGTTCTTGAGGAGCAAAAGGTGACTTCAATTCTTTGGGCTACCTCTGCTGTTAAATTGGTGGGGAGCTCAGGAATCCTTGAAGGTGCTAATCTGCCTGCTCTGAAGTCCGTTTTCTTTGCAGGTGAAGCAATGCCCGCAAAACAATTGAAATTGTGGCAGCAAGCATTTCCTGATTGTTCGTTTGTTAATTTATACGGCCCCACAGAAGTCACGGTGGATTGTACCTATTATCAAGTAAATAGGGAGTTCGATGATGATGAGTACATCCCAATAGGGAAGTCTTGCCGTAATAAGCAGGTTTATGTACTAAATGAACAGGGTGAAGAGGTAGTAGATACAGGCGATATTGGAGAACTATGTGTACGAGGCACAGGTTTGTCAATGGGCTATTATGGAGATTCGCATAAAACACAGGAAGTCTTTATTCAAAACCCTCACCATAATCATTACGAGGACAAAATATACAAAACAGGAGACCTGGTTAGGTTTAATGAGTTTGGGGAACTCGTATTCGTTGGCCGAAAAGACCAACAAATTAAGTTGATGGGGCACCGGATTGAACTGGGAGATATTGAAGTTGCTGTTCATGCGCTTAGCAATGTGTCGGATGCCGTGTGCCTGTTTGATAAGGAGAGTCAGAAATTACACTTGTTCTATACTACCGCAAACAATATGGAAGAAGAAGATCTGATGTCGAAATTAAGGACTAGATTGCCAAAATATATGCTTCCGAACGAAGTAATGCATCTGTTGGAAATGCCGATGAGTCCGAATGGAAAAAGTGATCGATTGGCTTTGCGTAAAAAGTATATTGATGGAAAAAATCACTAGTTACACGCAACTCGAAAAGGTTCTCCTTTCCCTGAAATCACAGAATACGCTGACTAATGATTTTAATCTAAAGAGCAGCTACCAACAGTATATTGATGACAGGCGACTCCATTATGTTCTAGAGAATGATAACCTTTTTCTTTTACTTGATAAGGGAGGTTTTTTTCAAGCCTATTTTCATATTAATAATGATCAAGTAACCCACTTTCCCAATGATCTGGAGATAGCCGTAGAAATTCCTTACAGAAATTATCCTAATCGACCAGATAATCAGATCGCTTACTTAAGATCAGTGGGATTTGTTGACCATATCGAGAGACATTTATATACGGCACGGTTTCAGGACTGTCCGGAGCTTAATGGTTTAGGAGAAAGGGGTATGCTTAAGGTAATTGAAGATACTATATATGCCGATTATGTACATGGATTAATTGCGGATACTTTTGATCGTTACACTGGAGATATTCTCAATAGAGGCGAGATCATTGCAAGGATCAAAAACGGAGAAGTACTTGCCATATTTGAAGATGATAAGCCAGTAGCCTTTTTAGAATTTTATGTGAAAGGGAAAGTAGCCTGGATAGGCCATATTGCTGTTGATCGGAATAATAGAGGACAAGGGTATGGCACTGTACTAGTAAAGACTTATATAAAGATGCTTTTCGAAAGAGGCATTAGCCGGTTTCATCATTGGGTGATGGCAGACAACAAGAAAGCGCTAGCTATGTATTCGAAAATGGGATTTATCTATGGTAATAAAAGTAGTTTTTCAATGCTAAAAAAAGAGTGTTAAGCTAATTATGATATTACTCTTGTTATTAGCCGAAAGTATTTTCTTTTACCTAGGATATTGACACTACATTTGCTGACGTTTATGAATAAAAAATAATAATGGAAAGACTCATAGAAATACTTCAATCAATCCGTCCGGATGTAGATTTTCGAACAGAGGAAGATTTAATTGATGCAGGTATATTGGATTCACTTGATGTGGCCTCTATCATATCTGAGTTAAATGATGAATACGACATTGCAATTCGTGTTACAGAGCTGGATCCTGATAACTTCAATTCTGTAAAGGCTATATATGATTTATGTATGAGGTTAAAAAAGGGTTAATGTTAGCCAATAAGAGTGTCTTATTAGTTGGTGGTCTTAACTCAGCTGGACTGGCTATCTTGGATCAACTATTAGAGTATGGTGCCAGAATCATTGTTATAGATGACGAAGAAAAACTGGATCAATATTCCGATAACCCAAAGTATAGTACGATCACTTTTGTCAATGGGAAGCTTTCTGATGCTGATGAATTAGGGTCTTCATTGGAGGATAAGATGCCTTCTATTCCTTTATTGCAAGGGGTTGTTTTTGCTTCCGGAGCAGGGGGGGTCCGACCTTTATCATTGAGTAAACCTCAACGAGTGAGGGAAATGTTTGAGGCGAATTGTGCTTGTTTTATCGAAGTGATGCGACTGTTATTGAGAAAGAAGAAGTTAGAAGAAGGGGCAAGTGTTGTTGCTATTTCTTCGATTAGTAGTATCCTGGGTCTAAAGTCAAAACTTGCTTATGCTGTATCGAAAGCGGCTTTGAATGCAGCGGTTCGAAATATTGCTGCAGAGTTAGCTCCTCGCCGGATTCGAGTGAATACTATTCTAAAAGGCCCCATGACAATTGACTATGATCTGGAGCATATTAGCAACCTTACTCAACTGGGCTCCGAAGTCAAGTCTAAAAATGCGCTCGGCGATTCCACGCCAGATGACCTGGGAAACCTTGTGTGTTTTCTCATCTCTGACATGGTCCAAACAATGACAGGGACAGAGATTAAATTAGACGGAGGATATTCTCTTTGACATTTCAATTAGCAAATGAATAAAGATCAATTTAAGGGCAAGAAATTTCTTGTAACTGGAGCTTCATCTGGAATAGGGGCTGCAACAGTGGCTGCGTTAAGCGAGGGTGGCGCAGAAGTTATTCAGCTCGGCAGGGATAAGAATAGACTTATTGAGAACACAGAAGGTGCGAAAAGTGGAACGTTTTTTTCCTATGAGGTTGACTTGGAAGAAGTCGAAAAAATTGAAACTCTTTCCCGCAGAATAGCTGAAGAAAACGGACCATTAGATGGCCTGATACATTGTGCAGGAGTAAGTTCGGTAAGGCCTTTGGGAGTCTCCAAATATTCGTTCATGCTACAGGTAATGAACGTTAACTATTTCTCGTTTGTAGAACTTGTTCGCTGTTTCACAAAGAGAGGGCGATTTAATGCAGGAATGAGTATCGTTGGGGTCTCTGCAATTGGTGCATTTCTAGGGAAACCAACCAAGACGGCCTATTGCGCTTCAAAAGCAGCTATGAACTCAGCTGTCCGTTGTATTGCACAGGAAGTTTATAAAAAGGGGGTGAGAATCAATACGGTTGCACCTGGTGCTACCTTAACTCCGATGATGGAAAACCTAACTAAAGTGCCAGGAGGTGAAGCCACTTTAGATGCCATTGCTGAACGGCAGTTTTTAGGTGTTTGTGAACCTGAAGATATTGTGCAAATGATACTGTTTTTACTTTCTAATTCCGCAAAAAAAATTAGTGGATCTTGCCTTCCAGTTGATGGAGGAGCTTTAATAAAATAGTTGTTTAAAACATTGAGTTTTGTACACTAGGCTTTGATGGAAAGTCAAGAATTTATTTCGTATATTTTTTAATAATGCCATAATAATGAGTGAACAAGAAATACTAAACAAACTTGAAGAGGCCTTTGAAGTGGATGAAGGTTCTTTGACAGCAAGTCAGCTGCTCGATGATATGCCAGAATTCGATTCAATGACAAAGTTGACATTGATTGTCTTAGCTGATGATGACTTTGATAAGCGTTTATCCGCAGAACAAATCAATGATTTCAATAGGATATCAGATATTATTATTTTTTTGCAAGAGTAATTATATCAATTACAAAAAGTCAATAACATTCGCGTAAAGAGATTAGTGAATTCAGCCTTTGATTCGAATTCATATATAGTAGAGCCATTTGATTCCTCGTTTTGTTGGGTCATCGATTTTGGCTTTGTAGCTACTTCAGATGAATTACGTAGACTTATTGACAGGCCTGTCGCTGGAGTCTTTCTAACACATTGTCATTATGATCATATCTGTGGATTAAGCAAGCTGATCGATCTATTTCCAGACTGTAGAGTTTTTGGCTCCCAATATACACTTGAAGGGTTATCCGATAGCAAGTTGAATTTATCTTACTACAAAGGCACACCTATAGAAATTCGAACTGAGCACCAAAGAGTTATTCAGGATCAAGAAGTAATCGTGCTTTTTGACCACTTGCCTTTGCACGTTATTGCAACGCCAGGACATAATGAAGGGTGTCTATCATTTGTAATAGATCAGTATTTGTTTACGGGAGATTCGTTAATCCCCGGCCATGAAATTGTGACAAAACTAAAAAGTGGAAACAAAAAAGAAGGCAAAGTGAGTAAACAAAAGCTTATGGAGTTAATCACAGAAGACACAATTATATGCGCTGGTCATGGAAAGAAGGTGACTGGGGTAGAGTTTTTCAATTTGGCTTAAATAACTGATTTCTAGTTTAATGCATTAGTAGTGCTACGAAGCTTCACCGCAGTTATATTAAACCCGATTGCCTTATTTTGGATCATTGTAATAATTGGTTTATTACGCCGAATATTTTTTACAAAAAGTAAAGGGACTTGTTTTTTTGCGATAGCTTTCGTGTGGTTATTCGTCTCATCTAGCTCACCACTTCCTATTTATTTAGCGTATAAGCATGAAGGACTACATCCAGTCTTGTGGCAAGTTAACGATAGCATTGATCATCATATCTTAATTCTTGGTGGAGGACATAGTTATTCCCCTGCATTACCCGAAAATAACCAGCTTTCAACAAACGCCTTAGGCCGATTAGTTGAAGGATGTAGATTATGGCAACAGGACACTTTGGCTCTGTTAGTTGGTTCAGGAGGAAAGGTTAGAGGACTAAAGTCTCAAGCTGAGTTATTGATGAATACTGCTGTGAAATTGGGGGTTTCTAGCACGGATACTGCCTGGTTAAAGACTCCTTTGAACACGGGTGAAGAAGCACTTGCATATGTTCGAAGGTTTGGCGATGGGCAAAATGTAATCCTTGTCACAAGTGCTTTGCATATGCCACGGGCATTGTATTTATTCGAGAATTCTGGGGTGAAGTGTATCCCTGCTCCAACCAATCACAGAGTCAAGATAGAACCAGGTGCGCAGATATATAATTTTCGTCCCTCTATTAAAAAGCTTCGAATCTCGGCAGAACTCCTCCACGAATACGCCGGTATGCTCTACGCCTGGTTCAAAGTCGGAGATCAGAAGTAGGAATTCGGAAGTGTTAGCTCCTGCAAGGGAGATAAACTGATAAATACGAAGCAGAACCTCCCTTGATTTTTTCCAAATTCTCCCTCCGCGAGGGAGATGTCCACAGGACAGAGGGAGCCCAGCCCATAGACCCCTAGCAAATCACTCCCTAAAATTACGACACCTCACCCCTGTTTCTACAAAAAAGCTCCTCCTTTTCAGGGAGGGGTTGGGGTGGGTCGAAAATCCCCAACCATGAATCAACCCAAAATCTGGCTCTCCTCCCCCCACATGTCGGGGCGCGAGGAAGTATACGTAGCAGAAGCCTTCGCCACCAATTGGATCGCCCCGCTGGGGCCACACGTCAATGCTTTTGAAGAAGTGTTGGCCCAAAAAATAGGCGTTGGCCATGCTGCTGCGCTCAGCAGTGGCACCGCTGCTATTCACTTGGCATTGATCTTGCTAGACGTAGGTCCAGGTGATGTGGTACTTTGCCAGAGCATGACTTTCTCGGCTTCAGCCAACCCCATCAAGTATCAAGGAGCTGTACCGGCCTTTATCGATTCCGAGGCCGACACCTTTAATATGGACCCTCAGGCCCTTGAAGCGGCCATCATCGACCAACGGGCCCAGGGTAAGCAGATCAAAGCCATTATTCCCGTTCACCTTTACGGCCTTTCCGCCAAGATGAACGAGATCATGGCTATCGCTGAGAAATACAGCATTCCCATCGTCGAAGATGCCGCCGAGGCCCTCGGGGCTAGCTTGGACGGTCGCCCCTGCGGTAGCTTCGGTAAGTTGGGTGTTCTTAGCTTCAACGGCAACAAGATTATCACTACCAGTGGAGGAGGAGCCCTGGTGGGCAACGACGAAGCGCTTATCGCCAAGTCCCGCTTCTTGGCCACTCAAGCACGTGATTCCGCACCACATTATCAGCATTCACAAGTTGGATACAACTACCGCCTCAGCAATGTTTTGGCGGGTATAGGTCGTGGCCAGATGGAGGTCCTCGATGAGCGTGTTGCCCAGCGTCGTACCAACTTTGAGCGCTACCGTACCTACTTTCAGCAATGGAATGAGCGCGGTTTTCACATCCAATTTCAGGAAGAACAAGCAGGCATGTTCAGCAACCGCTGGCTCAGCTGCATCCTCGTTGATCCGGATAAAAACCACGGCCTTACGAGGGAAACCATCCGCCTGGCCCTGGAAGCCGATAACATCGAAGCCCGCCCCCTCTGGAAACCCATGCACCTACAGCCCGTCTTCGCAGACTGTGCCTACTACGGTAGCACCACCGCCGAGCACCTCTTTGATATCGGCCTCTGCCTCCCCAGCGGCTCCAACCTCACAGAGGAAGATTTCGAACGCATCTTTGCCAGTTTGGGGAAGGTGTTCGCGCAGCATGATTTTACACAGAATGATTTCGCGCAGAGACGCAGGGACGCAGAGTAAGTTATTACGCGCTAGCGCTAATACTTACTAAAAAAAAGACCTCTGCGTCTCTGCGCGAGTCTTCTGAAAAAAGTCTCTGCGTCTCTGCGCGAGTCCTTTAAACCCCTTTACACTAAATAAACACTTATGGAAGAAAATACCATTTCCGGTATTATTGTAGAAGCTGTTCTCCGCGTGCATCGAGAACTAGGCCCGGGCCTCTATGAAAATATATACGAAGCAGCTCTCTTCTTAGAACTGACTGAAGGTTATAACCTGAAAGTAGAAAAGCAAGTCCCCATTTCCGCATTTTATCGTGAGACTGACTTGGGAATAGCCTTTCGCGCAGACCTCGTCGTTGAAGAAAAAGTCATCATCGAGCTAAAATCGGTAGAAAATATCCAAAAAGTACACGCCAAACAATTACAAACCTACCTTCGCCTTACTGGCCTTAAACTAGGCTTACTAATCAACTGTAACGAAACCCTAATCAAAAACGGCATTACAAGAATAGTCAACGGCTTATGATACCTGAAAAAGACCTCGGTACAGAATGGTTGCGCGCAGAGACCATTAAAAGTCTCTGCGCCTCTGCGT